>NZ_JAYQWM010000021.1:0-72151 GCF_036662595.1 Escherichia sp. Lx600-2
TTTTTCGTCTTGCGACGTTAAGAATCCGTATCTTCGAGTGCCCACACAGATTGTCTGATAAATTGTTAAAGAGCAGTTGCGACGCGGCTTTCAGCTCACTGTCGCGAGGTGGCGTATATTACGCTTTCCTCTTTCAGAGTCAACCCTGAATTTCAGGATTTTTCTCTTCAACCGAACCGGCTGTTTGTGTGAAGTGATTCACATCCGCCGTGTCGATGGAGGCGCATTATAGGGAGTCGGCTCAGGAAGACAAGCGGAAAAATGCATTTTTATTTCAATCGCTCATCTTTTAATCATTGCGCCGGTTTTTGCTGCTTTTTTATCGCTTGCGGCAGGTCTGCCAGGCTATTTAACACCCAATCTGCCGCGTTTTCTGCTTCAGGTGTAATAGGTTTACCCGTACGCACCAGCACTTTTGTTCCCACGTTCGCCGCAACCGCTGCCTGCATATCTTCTAATTTATCGCCCACCATATAAGAAGCGGCCATATCAATATGCAAATAATCGCGTGCTGACAAAAGCATCCCCGGATGTGGTTTGCGGCAATCGCAGACCTGACGAAACTCTTCAACACTACCCTGCGGATGATGCGGGCAATAATAGATACCATCCAGATCGACATCTCGGTCCGCCAGCGACCAGTCCATCCACTCGGTCAGCGTTTCAAACTGTGCTTCGGTAAATTTACCGCGAGCAATGCCAGACTGGTTGGTTACTACCACCAGCGCAAAGCCCATTTTTTTTAGCTCGCGCATGGCGTCAATAACACCGTCGATAAATTCAAAGTTGTCGATCTCATGGACATAGCCGTGATCGACATTAATGGTGCCATCACGGTCAAGAAAAATTGCGGGTACGCTCTTCGCCACCTTTTATAGCTCCTTAATAAGGCATGTGACGCTAGTATCGCATGTTTCGACCTGCAAGAAAGTGCTCTTCGCATAAACCTGATTGATTTAGACGTCTGGATGCCTTAACATCCATTTCATTGACGGCGTTGCCCGTTTCAGGCATGCGAAATGCCACGACTAACTTAATGACGATAATAAATAATCAATGATAAAACTTTCGAATATCACCAAAGTGTTCCACCAGGGCACCCGCACCATCCAGGCGTTGAACAACGTCAGCCTGCATGTGCCAGCTGGACAAATTTATGGCGTTATCGGTGCCTCAGGCGCGGGTAAGAGTACGCTTATACGTTGTGTAAACCTGCTGGAGCGCCCAACCGAGGGTAGCGTGCTGGTCGATGGCCAGGAACTGACCACGCTGTCAGAATCCGAGTTGACCAAAGCTCGTCGCCAGATTGGTATGATTTTCCAGCATTTTAACCTGCTCTCTTCGCGTACTGTTTTTGGCAACGTGGCTCTGCCGCTGGAGCTGGACAATACACCGAAAGACGAGATCAAACGTCGCGTGACGGAATTGCTGTCATTGGTTGGTCTTGGCGATAAGCATGATAGCTACCCGTCGAATCTTTCCGGTGGGCAGAAACAACGTGTGGCGATTGCCCGTGCATTAGCCAGCAATCCCAAAGTATTGCTGTGTGATGAAGCCACCAGCGCGCTGGACCCGGCAACGACACGTTCTATTCTCGAACTGCTGAAAGACATCAACCGCCGTCTGGGTTTGACGATTCTGTTGATCACCCACGAAATGGACGTTGTGAAGCGTATTTGTGATTGCGTGGCGGTCATCAGCAATGGCGAACTGATCGAGCAGGACACGGTAAGTGAAGTGTTCTCGCATCCGAAAACGCCGCTGGCGCAGAAGTTTATTCAGTCGACCCTGCATCTGGATATCCCGGAAGATTACCAGGAACGTCTGCAAGCGGAGCCATTTACTGACTGCGTGCCGATGCTGCGTCTGGAGTTTACCGGTCAATCGGTCGATGCCCCACTGCTTTCTGAAACCGCGCGTCGTTTCAACGTCAACAACAACATTATTAGCGCGCAGATGGATTACGCCGGTGGCGTTAAGTTCGGCATCATGCTGACTGAAATGCACGGCACACAACAAGATACGCAAGCCGCCATTGCCTGGCTGCAGGAACACCATGTAAAAGTAGAGGTACTGGGTTATGTCTGAGCCGATGATGTGGCTGCTGGTTCGTGGCGTATGGGAAACGCTGGCAATGACCTTCGTATCCGGATTTTTTGGGTTTGTGATTGGTCTGCCGGTTGGCGTCCTGCTTTATGTCACGCGTCCGGGGCAAATTATTGCTAACGCGAAGCTGTATCGTACCGTTTCTGCGATTGTGAACATTTTCCGTTCCATCCCGTTCATTATCTTGCTGGTATGGATGATTCCGTTTACCCGCGTTATTGTCGGTACATCGATTGGTTTGCAGGCAGCAATTGTTCCGTTAACCGTTGGTGCAGCACCGTTTATTGCCCGTATGGTCGAGAACGCTCTGCTGGAGATCCCAACCGGGTTAATTGAAGCTTCCCGCGCAATGGGTGCCACGCCAATGCAGATCGTCCGTAAAGTGCTGTTACCGGAAGCGTTGCCGGGTCTGGTGAATGCGGCAACTATCACCCTGATTACCCTGGTCGGTTATTCCGCGATGGGTGGTGCAGTCGGTGCCGGTGGTTTAGGTCAGATTGGCTATCAGTATGGCTACATCGGCTACAACGCGACGGTGATGAATACGGTACTGGTATTGCTGGTCATTCTGGTTTATTTAATTCAGTTCGCAGGCGACCGCATCGTCCGGGCTGTCACTCGCAAGTAACGTTCAACACAACATAAATAATTGAAGAAGGAATAAGGTATGGCGTTCAAATTCAAAACCTTTGCGGCAGTGGGAGCCCTGATTGGATCACTGGCACTGGTAGGCTGCGGTCAGGATGAAAAAGATCCAAACCACATTAAAGTCGGCGTGATTGTTGGTGCCGAACAGCAGGTTGCAGAAGTCGCGCAGAAAGTTGCGAAAGACAAATATGGCCTGGACGTTGAGCTGGTAACCTTCAACGACTATGTTCTGCCAAACGAAGCATTGAGCAAAGGCGATATCGACGCCAACGCCTTCCAGCATAAACCGTACCTTGATCAGCAACTGAAAGATCGTGGCTACAAACTGGTCGCAGTAGGCAACACTTTTGTTTATCCGATTGCTGGTTACTCCAAGAAAATCAAATCACTGGATGAACTGCAGGATGGTTCGCAGGTTGCCGTGCCAAACGACCCAACTAACCTTGGTCGTTCACTGCTGCTGCTGCAAAAAGTGGGCTTGATCAAACTGAAAGATGGCGTTGGCCTGCTGCCGACCGTTCTTGATGTTGTTGAGAACCCAAAAAATCTGAAAATTGTTGAACTAGAAGCACCGCAACTGCCGCGTTCTCTGGACGACGCGCAAATCGCTCTGGCAGTTATTAACACCACCTATGCCAGCCAGATTGGCCTGACTCCAGCGAAAGACGGTATCTTTGTCGAAGATAAAGACTCCCCGTACGTAAACCTGATCGTAACGCGTGAAGATAACAAAGACGCCGAGAACGTGAAGAAATTCGTCCAGGCTTATCAGTCTGACGAAGTTTACGAAGCAGCAAACAAAGTGTTTAACGGCGGCGCTGTTAAAGGCTGGTAATTTTTAGGCTGTTTCCACAATTTGTAATATCATTCAGGACGGGCGCTTGCCCGTCTTGTCATTTTTACAAGCTCCTGATTCAATATTGACGTTTTGATCATACATTGAGGAAATACTATGCGTGCTTTACCGATCTGTTTAGTAGCACTCATGCTAAGCGGCTGTTCCATGTTAAGCAGATCCCCTATCGAACCCGTTCAAAGCACTGCACCCCAGCCGAAAGCGGAGCCTGCAAAACCGAAAGCGCCGCGCGCCACGCCGGTCCGAATTTATACCAATGCAGAAGAATTAGTCGGCAAACCGTTCCGCGATCTCGGTGAAGTCAGTGGCGACTCTTGCCAGGCCTCTAATCAGGACTCTCCGCCGAGCATTCCAACCGCACGTAAGCGGATGCAAATCAACGCCTCTAAAATGAAAGCCAATGCTGTATTACTGCATAGCTGCGAAGTCACCAGCGGTACGCCGGGCTGCTATCGTCAGGCTGTATGTATCGGCTCTGCGCTTAACATTACGGCGAAATGAGCAGTTTCCAGTTCGAGCAAATAGGCGTTATTCGCTCGCCCTATAAAGAAAAATTCGCCGTTCCGCGCCAGCCAGGTCTGGTAAAAAGCGCCAACGGCGAACTGCATCTCATTGCTCCCTACAACCAGGCTGACGCCGTTCGCGGCCTGGAAGCATTCAGCCATTTATGGATCCTTTTCGTCTTTCATCAAACGATGGAAGGCGGCTGGCGTCCGACTGTGCGTCCGCCTCGTCTTGGCGGTAATGCCAGAATGGGTGTTTTCGCTACGCGTTCCACTTTTCGCCCTAACCCAATTGGTATGTCGCTGGTAGAGCTGAAAGAGGTTGTTTGCCATAAAGACAGCGTGATTCTGAAGCTCGGCAGTCTGGATCTGGTCGATGGTACGCCGGTGGTGGATATCAAACCGTATCTCCCCTTTGCCGAATCGCTTCCCGATGCCAGTGCCAGCTATGCGCAAAGTGCGCCAGCGGCAGAGATGACGGTGAGTTTTACCGCAGAGGTCGAAAAGCAGCTTTTGACGCTGGAGAAGCGTTATCCGCAGTTAACGCTGTTTATCCGCGAAGTACTGGCGCAGGACCCGCGCCCGGCCTATCGTAAAGGTGAGGAAACGGGCAAAACCTATGCCGTCTGGCTACATGATTTTAACGTTCGCTGGCGCGTCACCGACGCAGGTTTTGAAGTCTTTGCGCTGGAACCGCGTTAAATTCACGCCCTTCTCTTTTGACATTTCTTTTGCACTGGTAAACTAAATCACTTTTTTTGTCCCAGGCTCGCCTTGAGCCTGTTCTACCTTCCAACTGGAACCGTAACAACATGCGTACTAGCCAATACCTGCTCTCCACTCTCAAGGAGACACCTGCCGACGCCGAGGTGATCAGCCATCAGCTGATGCTGCGCGCCGGGATGATCCGCAAGCTGGCCTCCGGGTTATATACCTGGCTGCCGACCGGCGTGCGCGTTCTGAAAAAAGTCGAAAACATCGTGCGTGAAGAGATGAACAACGCCGGTGCAATCGAGGTGTCGATGCCGGTGGTTCAGCCAGCCGATTTGTGGCAAGAGAGTGGTCGTTGGGAACAGTACGGTCCGGAACTGCTGCGTTTTGTTGACCGTGGCGAGCGTCCGTTCGTACTCGGCCCAACTCATGAAGAAGTTATCACTGACCTGATTCGTAACGAGCTTAGCTCTTACAAACAGCTGCCGCTGAACTTCTATCAGATCCAGACCAAGTTCCGCGACGAAGTGCGTCCGCGTTTCGGCGTCATGCGTTCCCGCGAATTCCTGATGAAAGATGCTTACTCTTTCCATACTTCTCAGGAATCCCTGCAGGAAACCTACGATGCAATGTATGCGGCCTACAGCAAAATCTTCAGCCGCATGGGGCTGGATTTCCGCGCCGTACAGGCCGACACCGGTTCTATCGGCGGTAGCGCCTCTCACGAATTCCAGGTGCTGGCGCAGAGCGGTGAAGACGATGTGGTCTTCTCCGACACCTCAGACTACGCAGCGAACATTGAACTGGCAGAAGCTATCGCGCCGAAAGAACCGCGCGGCGCGGCTACCCAGGAAATGACGCTGGTTGATACGCCGAACGCGAAAACCATCGCGGAACTGGTTGAACAGTTCAATCTGCCGATTAAGAAAACGGTTAAGACTCTGCTGGTTAAAGCGGTTGAAGGCAGTAGCTTCCCGCTGGTTGCGCTGCTGGTGCGCGGTGATCACGAGCTGAACGAAGTTAAAGCAGAAAAACTGCCGCAGGTTGCCAGCCCGCTGACTTTCGCGACCGAAGAAGAAATTCGTGCCGTGGTTAAAGCCGGTCCGGGTTCACTGGGTCCGGTAAACATGCCGATTCCGGTGGTGATTGACCGTACCGTTGCGGCGATGAGTGATTTCGCTGCTGGTGCTAACATCGATGGTAAACACTACTTCGGCATCAACTGGGATCGCGATGTCGCTACCCCGGAAGTTGCGGATATCCGTAACGTGGTGGCTGGCGATCCAAGCCCGGATGGCCAGGGTACGCTGCTGATCAAACGTGGTATCGAAGTTGGTCACATCTTCCAGCTGGGTACCAAGTACTCCGAAGCACTGAAAGCCTCCGTACAGGGTGAAGATGGCCGTAACCAAATCCTGACGATGGGTTGCTACGGTATCGGGGTAACGCGCGTAGTGGCTGCGGCGATTGAGCAGAACTACGACGAGCGCGGCATCGTATGGCCTGACGCTATCGCGCCGTTCCAGGTGGCGATTCTGCCGATGAACATGCACAAATCCTTCCGCGTACAGGAGCTGGCCGAGAAACTCTACAGCGAACTGCGTGCACAAGGTATCGAAGTGCTGCTGGATGACCGCAAAGAGCGTCCGGGCGTGATGTTTGCTGATATGGAACTGATCGGTATTCCGCACACTATTGTGCTGGGCGACCGTAACCTCGACAACGACGATATCGAATATAAATATCGTCGCAACGGCGAGAAACAGTTAATTAAGACTGGTGACATCGTCGAATATCTGGTGAAACAGATTAAAGGCTGATGCCAGAAAGGGTCCTGAATTTCAGGGCCCTTTTTTACATGGATTGTATAAAATGGATAAACCAAAGGCGTACTACCGCCTGCTTCTCACCAGCTTTCTTTTACTTTCGGCCTGTACCGTTGATATCAGCCAGCCAGACTCCTCTGCCACAGCGGTAGATGTCGAGGCAAAAACATGGGCTGTCAAATTCCAGCATCAAAGCTCTTTCACCGAACAATCAATAAAAGAAATAACGGTACCTGATCTCAAACCCGGCGATTTGCTGTTCTCCTCAAGCCTGGGGGTAACCTCATTTGGGATCCGCGTTTTCAGCACTTCCTCTGTGAGTCACGTTGCAATCTATCTGGGTGAAAATAACGTTGCAGAAGCGACAGGCGCTGGCGTCCAGATTGTTTCCCTTAAAAAAGCGATGAAGCATAGTGATAAACTTTTCGTCTTACGAGTCCCGGATCTTACCCCGCAACAAGCCACAGAAATCACCGCGTTCGCCAATAAAATCAAAGATAGCGGTTATAACTATCGCGGCATTGTCGAATTTATCCCCTTTATGGTGACTCGCCAGATGTGCTCACTGAATCCGTTCTCCGAGGATTTTCGCCAACAGTGCGTCAGCGGCCTGGCGAAAGCGCAGTTAAGCAGTGTGGGCGAAGGAGACAAAAAGTCGTGGTTTTGTTCGGAATTTGTCACTGATGCATTTGCCAAAGCCGGGCATCCGCTTACGCTGGCGCAATCGGGCTGGATTAGCCCTGCCGATCTGATGCATATGCGTATTGGTGATGTCTCTGCGTTTAAGCCAGAAACGCAGTTACAGTATGTTGGGCACCTGAAGCCAGGGATTTATATCAAGGCGGGTCGCTTTGTTGGGCTGACCCGGTGATAAAGTAAATGCCTTATCCGCCTTAAGGTATGAGGGGGGTTGTAGGCATGATAAGACGCGCCAGCGTCGCATCAGGCGTTGAGCACCATTGCCGGATGCGGCGTAAACGCCTTATCCGGCCTACAAAAAACGTGCAAATTCAAAATGTTGAAATATATCCTTCTGGCCTGTTTTGCGTTTGTTTCTGTCTCAAGACGGGTTACTGCCCCAAACTATTGCAATCCTTGTTTGGGTAAAATTTACCTGCCGTATCGGGCGCTAATACTTTGGTCGGCGCACCGGTATCCGGATTAGCCTCAAGCGTAAAGTGACCTTCTACTGACAGTAACACCGGTTTTTCACTGTGACCGCGCGCAGCCAGGTAGCCACGCTCCAGCTCTGCGTTATTCGCTACCATGAAACGTTTTCCGGTCGCGCAATCAGTGAAGGTCGCCGCATCAGCCATATAAAAATACATGCCCCGCAGGGTCATCGGCGTCATGGGTAAACTGGATTGTGCCGGTTCCAGCGTATAGTTGAACTGCGATTCAATCGGATTGCCTTCACGATCGAGCATCTCCAGCGCATCGCCTTTCGCCCGATAATATGACTTTTCACCTTTGCTGTCGGTTAATACCAGCTTGTCAGCGGTTCGCGCCCATGTACCGTAGGAAGCGAAGGAGGAAGGTTCTTCACGAGCACCGAGATAACGCTCATTCATCACCCATGTTCCGTCTTTTTCGAGGAACAGAGAGGTTTCGATTCCTTCGCAATCGGCACACGGCAGCACGCCGCGCCAACTTTGCGGCATCGGTTTCAGTTCGGCAGCCTGCGCCGGAGAAAGCGTATCGACTTCGGCCCGATTATTACAACCCATCAGAGTAAAGAGGCTGATTACAGCCATCGCTGTCACTATCGCTTTTTTCACCATCCATTCCTTCTTTTTATTCCCGACCGCTGCGCACTTTGCCGCGCATCGCCTTCACGCTTGATTTTTGTGCTTTCGATGCCAGCCTGCGCTCTTTCGATGCTCGGGTGGGCCGCGTGGGTCGTCGGGCTTTTTGTTCTGTTGTTAATTCTTTAATCACAGCCACCAGCCGGGCCAGAGCTGCTTCGCGGTTCAGTTCCTGACTGCGGTATTCCTGTGCCTTAATGACAATCACGCCATCACTGCTGATCAAATGATGGCTGGCGGCGAGCAGACGCTCTTTGTAATACTCTGGCAGGCTGGACGCCCGAATGTCAAAACGCAGATGAATAGCCGTTGAGGTCTTATTAACATGCTGCCCGCCCGCGCCCTGCGCACGAATGGCGGTGATCACAAGCTCACCATCGGGAATAGCAACATGTCGGGAAATCACAATCATGAAGGTTGTTGCCAGGCGGTTAAGTTCACTTCCAGATTATTCTTATCATCCGATAACCAGATCACGCCATCCTGAATCGTTGCCTGCAGCGTCATGGTACGATCGGCAAAGGCGCTTACTTTCGCCAGTTGTTCATCGTCCAGATACCAGACGGAAAGATTGGCAAACTGCACACATTTGCTCTGATTTTGCTGCCACCAGATTTGCGCCGCCCGACTATTATAGGTAAACAGCGCCACTTCTGCGGCCTGGGTGCAGGCTTTCTTAATCCGCCGCTCATCCGGCAGCCCCAGCTCAATCCACAAATCAATGCCCAGGTGATCGTTACGCAGCCACGCTTCCGGCTCATCATCGGCACACAAACCACGGGTAAATTGCAGACGTTCATCAGCATATTTCAACCACGCCAGCAAGCGCAGCATCATACGCTCCTGGGTTTCTGAAGGGTGGCGCGCCAGCGTCAGAGAGGCATCGAGAAACTGGTTGCGGTCGAGATCGGCCACATTAACCGTCGCTTTATAAATTGTCGCTTTAAGCGCCATAAGAAAACTCCTTTCGAATCAGGAGGCCATTGTAACGGAATACGTGCAGTTGCGGCGCTGATATTGCAGAAATGAGTGTGGTATAGTCACCTTGCGAAACAGAGTTTATCTTCGTAGGCTTAGACTTGCATCCACGGTTAAGTCAGAGTGCTGACAGGAGGGCATGTGGAAAAATATTGTGAGTTAATACGCAAGCGGTACGCGGAAATCGCCAGCGGAGACTTAGGATACGTTCCGGACGCGCTGGGCTGCGTTTTGAAAGTGCTGAATGAAATGGCTGCCGACGACGCCCTTTCTGAGGCTGTCAGGGAAAAAGCAGCATACGCTGCGGCAAACTTACTGGTGAGCGATTATGTCAATGAATGATACGTATCAACCAATCAATTGTGATGATTACGATAATCTTGAGCTCGCCTGCCAGCATCATTTAATGCTGACACTTGAGCTGAAAGATGGCGAAAAATTGCAGGCAAAAGCCAGCGATTTAGTCTCCCGCAAAAATGTGGAGTATCTGGTCGTCGAGGCCGCTGGCGAAACCCGTGAGCTACGTCTGGATAAAATTACCAGCTTTAGCCACCCAGAAATCGGTACGGTGGTGGTGAGCGAGTCCTGATTGACTTTCGCCGGATGCGACGCTTAATGCGTCATATCCGGCCTTCACTTAACTAAGCGTTTCGCTGCCAGACAAAACTTATGCCATTCTCACCTTCAGCCACACCTTCTTGCGTCACAAATACCCCTGCCGCCGCAATCAGCGTTTCGCCATAAAACAGCAGTGGCGTGGTGTCACGTAGCCACGGCGGCACGCCCAGCTCTTGCCAGATTTTCTTTAGCTTACGTCCGCCGTTACGCCCGACAATATGCAGCAATCCTGGCGCTTTGAAACGCACGCTGACCGCTTCGTCTGCACGCGGAGGGCGAATATCGCCTCCCGCATTAAGCTGTACACTTCCCAGCCCCGCCGGTAATTCCAGCGGTTGAAGCCACGTCTGCCACGGCACAATGTTTTCGCTTTGCCCGGTGACGGATTTAATCCACCACAGTTGCGACTGATAGCGTCGGATTTCAAACGCGCCCAAACGTAAACAGGGGGAGGCATCTTCCCGCGCCAGCGCCACTTCCTGCCAGATCCTCACCAACGCGTCGCGGGAAGGCATCGGTGCATTCTGCCCTGCCAGCCAGCGGCGGATAATCGCCGCGCGGCGGGCATCACTCATCGCCAGCATTGGCACAATCTGCAGCGTCCCCTGCGGCGATTGACAGTGTGCTAAATCATCTGCCAGCAGTTCATCCAGCAGGCTCTCTTGTTCAGCACAAAGTGCGGCGCTGCGGGCCGTTGTTTCGGCAAAATGCGGCCAACGCTGCTGCAATAACGGCACTACGCGCAGGCGCAGAAAGTTACGATCGTATGAGTCGTCCTGATTACTTTCGTCTTCAATCCAGCGTAAACCATGCGCCAATGCCCACTGCTCCAGTTCCCCCCGCGTGCGGGCAAGCAACGGGCGGATAAGCCGTGTTCCGGCAAACTCCGAAACTTCCGCCATAGCCGAAAGCCCGGCAGGGCCGCTACCGCGTTTTAGCGCCAGCAGAAAAGTTTCACATTGATCGTCGAGATGTTGCGCGGTGACCAGCACTTCACCGGGCAACAAGGTGCGGGCAAATGCCTGATAACGCACCTGTCGCGCCTGGGCCTCAATCCCCAGCCCCTCTTGCGCAAGTTGTACGCGTTCGACCACCAGCGGCACCTGCCACTGTTGGCAGACGTTTTCGCAATGCGTAACCCAGGCATCGGCATTGGCACTTAAACCGTGATGCACATGAATAGCGCGCAGAGCGACACCCGGATTTTCCGTCCGCCACTGCACCAACTGATGCAGCAGAACGGTGGAGTCAAGCCCGCCGCTAAAGGCCACCAGAATCTGGCGTGAGGTGAGAAGTTGTCTATTGAGCGTGAGTGTCATGATGGTGCGATTTTACAGTAGCAATGCCCGGCACGTTACCGGGCAAATGCGGCGATGACAAGCCTTACTGCTCATACAGTTCCAACGGCAGCCCGTCCGGATCGTTAAAGAAGGTGAAGCGTTTTTGCGTGTATGGATCGACACGGATGGCTTCACACTTCACGTTATGGCTTTCAAGGTGCGCCACTGCCGCATCGATATCATCAACGCTAAAAGCCAGATGACGCAGGCCGCAAGCTTCCGGTCGGCTGGGGCGCTCCGGCGGGAACGGAAATGAGAAAAGCTCAATCACATATTGCCCATTAAGCGCCAAATCCCCTTTCCACGAGTCGCGCGCTTCGCGATAGACTTCGCTTTGCAGCGTGAAACCAAGAATATCGCAGTAGAAAGCTTTGCTCACCGCATAATCCGACGCAATAATCGCAATATGGTGAACCTGTTTTAAACCCAGCATAACGTCTCCTTTATTTGTTAACAGCACGTTACTCGCCCGGAAGCCGCTCTGGCAAGTTATCCCGCCATTTTTAGGACTCGTACGCGGTAAACGCCGTCTTCGTCCTGTTTCGCACCGTGAATATCCGTTTCAAAACCGGGGTAATGTTGCCCTACGGAACAAAGCATCAGTAGAAAATCGAGTACTGTGCGGCTCTCTTTGGTCAGCATTTCTCCAGGCATCAACAGCGGTACGCCCGGTGGATAAGGCAGGATCATATTTGCCGATACTCTACCGACCAGTTGTTCCAGCGCAATGGTTTCTACTTCACCTTTAATCTGTCTCTGCCATGCCTGATGTGGCGTCATGATCATCTCCGGCAAAGTATCGAATGCCCGCAACATCAAACCGGGAAGATCGTGTTTACGAATCAGCTTATGGATCCCTTGCGCCAGATCCTGAATACGCATATTGCGGTAGAAATCGGGATCTTCAGCATAGAGATCGGGTAGCATATTTTTGATCCGCAGGTTGAGATCGTAAGAGCGTTTAAATTCCGTCAACCCACGCAATAATCCCATTGCTTTGGTTTTATCGATACCAATACTAAAGAGAAACAGCAGGTTATAAGGGCCGGTTTTCTCTACTACGATCCCACGTTCGTCGAGGAATTTTGCCACCAGCGCCGCCGGGATCCCCTCCTCGCTCATATTGCCCTGTTCGTCCATCCCCGGTGTCAAAATAGTGACTTTAACCGGATCGAGAAACATATGATCGGCATCCGCATCGTTAAATCCGTGCCACTCTTCGCCAGGCGCAACGGGCCAGCATTCGGCTTCATCCACCTGCGGCGGTTGCCAGATATCGAAAAACCAACCGTCAGACTCTTCCCGCAGCCGCTGGACCTCTTTGCGAAAATGCAGAGCTCGTTCTACTGAACGGTTAATCAGCCGTTTGCCCGGATTACCACGCAGCATCGCCGCCGCCGTCTCAACCGAAGCAACAATGGGATAACTGGGCGAGGTGGTGGTATGCATCATAAAGGCTTCGTTAAACGCCTCTTCGTCATACTCGCCTTTAATGTGGATCAGCGAAGCCTGCGATAACGCCGCCAGCATTTTGTGGGTAGATTGCGTTTCGAAGATCACTTTTCCCGCAACACGCTCGCCGCTCATACCACTTTTACCCTGGTAGATCGGATGAAAATGGGTGTACGGCACCCAGGCAGAATCGAAGTGAATCGACGGGACATCCAGCGTCTGTTTGATCCAGTCGGTGTTGTAGAGCAAGCCATCATAGGTGGAGTTGGTGATCACCGCATGAACCGGCCATTGTGCTTGCGTGGTAGCAGCGACTTTCTCTTCGATGCTGTCGCGAGTAAATTCACGGCGCGGGATCCCACCAAGAATCCCCAACGCATTACGCGTCGGTTTCAGCCAGACTGGCACTACATCGTTCATCATCAACAGATGCGCCAGCGATTTATGACAATTGCGGTCGATCAACAGCGTGCTGCCGGATGGCGCGGCGTACATACCCACAATTTTGTTCGACGTCGATGTTCCGTTGGTAACGATATAACTCTGTTCCGCGCCAAAAGTCCGCGCGATGTACTCTTCCGCTTCCAGGTGTGGCCCGGTGTGGTCGAGCAACGAACCAAGCTCGGTGACCGAAATAGAGACATCAGCCTTAAGGGTATTCCCGCCGAAAAAATCATAAAACAGACAGCCAACCGGGCTTTTTTGATATGCGGTGCCGCCCATATGACCCGGCGTACAAAAGGTGTACTTCCGCTCTTTGACGTAGGTAAACAAGGCTTTCGTGAACGGTGGGGTAATGTTATCAAGATATTCGTCGGTGTACTGACGCATACGAATGGCGATATCTTCCGCCTGCCCCAGCGCATATTCAAAAAACCAGAGCGCCATCCGCATATCCTGCACGCTGACATCCATCGTCGAGTGGGTGTTGATGAAGGCATAAAGCGGGAGATATTCATTAAGCTGATTGATATCGCTACATAAATCGAGACTGTACTCATCCCAGTCAAAAATCACGCCGCAAATTCGAGGGTTATGTTCGATAAATTTCAGCAAATCAACGCTGTTTTGTGGCCAGATAATCTGAAAGCCTTGCGCCACCAGCGCCGACTCCAGTTCTTTGATGGGCTCATCTTTATAAAAGACGCCATGCGGTCCCATAATGGCAATGATGTTCATGTGTTCCTCCTGGAAAATCCTTCCTTAATCATAGCCTGCTCAAACCGTGGCGATAAAAAAGGGCCACCGAAGTGACCCTTTTTCAGAACTTTTGCGAATTACGCGTAACCGTAGCTCATCAGGCGCTGATAACGACGATTTTTTAAATCTTCAGTGCTTAACACGTCGAGATCGGCCAGATCCGCCAGCAGTTGCGCTTTCAACGATGCCGCCATCGCTTCCGGGTTACGGTGAGCGCCGCCCAGCGGTTCCGGGATGATGGAGTCGATCAGTTTCAGCTCTTTCAGACGCGGAGCGATGATACCCATCGCTTCAGCCGCCAGCGGCGCTTTGTCGGCGCTCTTCCACAGAATGGACGCACAACCTTCCGGCGAGATAACGGAATAGGTGCTGTATTGCAGCATATTCACTTTATCGCCCACGCCAATCGCCAGCGCACCGCCAGAACCACCTTCACCGATAACCGTACAAACTACCGGTACGCCGAGGCGAGACATTTCACGCAGGTTGCGTGCAATGGCTTCAGACTGACCACGCTCTTCTGCGCCCACGCCAGGATAAGCCCCCGGGGTGTCGATAAAGGTGATGATAGGCATCTTAAAGCGTTCAGCCATTTGCATCAGACGCAGTGCTTTGCGGTAACCTTCTGGCGCTGGCATACCAAAGTTACGGCGAATTTTTTCTTTGGTTTCACGACCTTTTTGATGGCCAATGATCATCACCGGACGACCATCGAGACGGGCGATACCACCGACGATAGCTTTATCGTCTGCATACGCGCGGTCGCCAGCCAGTTCGTCAAATTCATCAAATGCCAGGCGAACGTAATCCAGGGTATAAGGACGCTGTGGATGGCGTGCCAGTTGCGCAATCTGCCATGCACCGAGATCGGCGAAGATTTTACGCGTCAGTTCTACGCTTTTTTCACGCAGACGATGCACTTCTTCATCGATGTTAATATCCAGTTTCTCATCCTGACGGCTAACCGCAGTCAGAGAATCGATTTTCGCTTCCAGCTCTGCAATCGGCTGTTCAAAATCAAGGAAATTCAGACTCATAGTATTCCTGTATTAGTCAAACTCCAGTTCCACCTGCTCCGAACCAATGAGGCCACGGAGATCGTTTAATAAACGATCGCTCGGAGAGACACGCCACGTCGCGCCAAAACGCAACCGCGCGCGTGCATCCGCCCTCTGATAGTAGAGATGTACTGGAATTGTCCCAGAGCGGTGGGGTTCCAGAGACTGACGGAGTCGGTTTAAAAGCTGGTCATCAATTTGCCTGTCCGTCAGCGAGATAGCAAGCCCGCGAGCATATTTTTCCCGGGCTTCGTCAATATCCATCACTTCGCGAGCGGTCATTTTAAGCCCACCGCTGAAGTCATCAAAGCTGACCTGTCCGCTGACGATAAGTATGCGGTCTTTTTCCAGCAATTGCTGGTATTTATCCAGGGCGTCAGTAAACAACATCACTTCCAGCCGCCCGGAACGGTCATCCAGCGTGCAGATACCGATACGATTGCCGCGCTTGGTGACCATAACCCGCGCGGCAACAACGAGCCCCGCAGCCGTGATGACTTTACCACGTTCTGTCGGGTGCATGTCTTTCAGCCTTACGCCTCCGACATAACGCTCAATCTCTTTTAAATACTGGTTGATAGGGTGTCCCGTCAGGTACAGACCTAACGTTTCACGTTCCCCATCTAATACCACCTGCTCCGGCCACGGTTGGCAGCTGGCGTAGGATTGTTCAATTTGTTCCGGTTCTTCGGCCAGCACGCCGAACATATCGGCCTGACCGATAGCTTCCGCTTTCGCGTGTTGATCTGCCGCTTTTAACGCATCACCCAGCGAGTTCATCAGCGCCGCGCGGTGTGGCCCAAGACGGTCAAACGCCCCGGACATGATCAGTTTTTCCAGCACCCGCCGGTTTAACTTTTTGGTGTCGGTTCGGGCGCAGAGATCAAACAGTTCGCGGAAGTAGCCGCCTTTATTACGGGCTTCGATGATCGCCTCAATCGGACCTTCACCTACCCCTTTGATCGCGCCAATACCATACACGATTTCGCCGTCGTCGTTGACGTGGAAATGGTAAAGACCGGAGTTTATATCTGGTGGCAGGATTTTCAGCCCCATCCGCCAGCACTCATCCACCAGGCCCACCACCTTCTCGGTGTTGTCCATATCGGCGGTCATTACCGCCGCCATAAACTCCGCCGGATAGTGCGCTTTCAGCCATAACGTTTGATATGACACCAAAGCATAGGCCGCAGAGTGCGATTTGTTAAATCCGTAACCAGCGAATTTCTCCACCAGGTCGAAGATTTTCATCGCCAGTTCAGCGTTGATTCCGTTCTTTTCTGCACCTTCAGCAAATACAGAACGCTGCTTAGCCATCTCTTCCGGCTTTTTCTTACCCATCGCACGACGCAGCATATCCGCGCCACCGAGGGTATAACCAGAAAGCACCTGCGCAATCTGCATGACCTGTTCCTGATACAGGATAATGCCGTAGGTTGGCTCCAGTACCGGTTTCAGGCTTTCATGCTGCCACTGTACGTCCGGATAGGAGATTTCTTCGCGACCATGTTTACGGTCAATAAAGTTATCCACCATCCCTGACTGCAACGGACCAGGGCGGAACAGTGCCACCAGTGCGATCATATCTTCGAAGCAGTCAGGTTGCAGACGCTTGATCAGGTCCTTCATGCCGCGCGATTCAAGCTGGAATACCGCCGTGGTTTCCGAGCGTTGCAGCATGTCGAAGCTTTTCTTGTCATCCAGCGGGATCGCGGCGATATCCAGCGGCGGCTCGCCATTCTTCGCCCGCCGCTTGTTGATCATCTCCAGCGCCCAGTTGATGATGGTGAGCGTACGCAAACCAAGGAAGTCGAACTTCACCAGTCCGGCGTATTCAACGTCGCTTTTATCAAACTGGGTGACCGGATGTTTGCCCTCTTCATCGCAATAAAGCGGCGCAAAATCGGTAATTTTGGTCGGCGCGATAACCACCCCACCGGCGTGCTTACCGGCGTTACGGGTGACCCCTTCCAGTTTGCGCGCCATGTCGATCAGCGCCTTAACTTCTTCATCCGCTTCGTAGATTTCCGGCAGCTGCGGCTCGGCTTCAAACGCTTTCGCCAGCGTCATCCCCGGATCGGGCGGGATCAGTTTCGAGATACGATCGACAAAGCCGTACGGATGCCCCAGCACGCGGCCTACGTCGCGGATCACCGCTTTCGCCGCCATCGTACCGAAGGTGATAATCTGCGATACCGCATCACGACCGTACATGTCCGCTACGTGTTCGATAACCTGATCGCGTTTCTCCATACAGAAGTCAACGTCGAAGTCAGGCATGGAGACACGTTCCGGGTTAAGGAAACGTTCGAACAGCAGGTCAAATTCCAGCGGATCGAGGTCGGTGATTTTCAGCGCGTAGGCCACCAGTGAACCCGCACCGGAGCCACGGCCTGGCCCTACCGGTACGCCGTTATCTTTCGACCACTGGATAAATTCCATAACGATGAGGAAGTAGCCCGGGAAGCCCATCTGGTTGATAACCTGAAGTTCAGTCTCCAGACGTTCGTCATATTCCGGGCGGCGCTTAACACGTTCTTCCTCATCAGGGAATAAAAAGGCCAGACGCTCTTCCAGGCCCTCTTTTGCACGCTTGACCAGATAATCTTCGGTGCTCATGTCCCCGGTCGGGAACTGCGGCAGGAAGTATTCACCAAGACGCACAGTTACGTTACAGCGTTTGGCGATCTCAACGGTGTTGGCAAGGGCTTCTGGGATGTCGGCAAACAGCTCGCACATCTCCTCTTCGCTACGCATATATTGCTGCGGCGAATAGTTACGCGGGCGTTTAGGATCGTCGAGGGTAAAGCCGTCGTGGATCGCGACGCGGATTTCGTGTGCGTCAAAGTCGCTGCTGTCGATAAAGCGCACATCGTTAGTCGCCACGACGGGCAAACCGCGCGCTTCCGCCAGTTCCACCGCCGCGTGCAGATAGCTTTCTTCATCCGGCCTGCCGGTGCGGATCAGCTCGAGAAAATAGCGATCCGGGAAGTGTTCTTCATAAAACGCGACACACTCATCTACCAGCGCGCTGTTACCACGCAAAAGACTGCGTCCGACGTCGCCCATGCGCCCGCCGGAAAGAAGGATCAACCCTTCGTTTAATTCGATAAGCCAGTCGCGATCGATGATCGGCCCGGCGGCACCGTACCCGCGCTGATACGCTTTTGAGATCAGCAACGTCAGATTCTGATAGCCGGTATTGTTCGCCGCCAGTACCGTCAGGTGGGTTAACTCATCACCCAGCAGGTCGCACTGGACGTTAAAATCTGCCCCGACGATAGGCTTAATCCCTGCGCCATGTCCCGCTCCGTAGAACTTCACCAGACCGCAAAGGTTGGTGAAATCGGTGATCGCCAGTGCTGGCATACCCAACGCCGCCGCCTTTTTTACCAGCGGTGCGGTTTTGGCCAGGCCATCGATCATCGAGTAGTCGCTGTGCACCCGCAGGTGTACGAAACGTGGTTCAGACATCTTCAGATTCCGGTTTACTTAATCTCGACACAAGAATCAGGACGCAAGTCCCAGTGCGCGTTTGACAGGCCCAAAGCTGCGCCGATGGTGTTCGGTCGCGCCGTGTTCAGCCAGTTTTTCCAGATGAAAAGCGGTTGGATACCCTTTGTGTTGGGCAAAACCATATTGCGGGAAAACAATATCCAGCGCCGCCATTTCGGCGTCGCGCGTCACTTTCGCCAGGATAGACGCGGCACTGATTTCCGGTACGCGGCTATCGCCTTTCACCACAGCCATCGCAGGCATCGGTAATTTCGGGCAGCGGTTACCATCAATCAACACATATTCCGGCGCAATATGCAGCCCAGCGACGGCACGCTGCATCGCCAGCATGGTCGCATGAAGAATGTTCAGCTCGTCGATTTCGTGGGGTTCCGCGCGCCCCAGACTCCAGCTCAACGCTTTCTCTTTGATCTCTTCATAGAGCGCCAGACGACGTTTTTCGCTCAGCTTTTTGGAATCATTCAGCCCGGCAATCGGGCGCGCCGGGTCGAGGATCACCGCAGCGGTGACGACCGCGCCAACTAACGGCCCGCGTCCGACTTCATCCACACCCGCAACCAAGTGCGTGTGCGGATAAACAAATTCGATCATTGTGCTAACTCCAGAACGGCTTGTGCCGCCTGCTCATCGGCATTGCAGCGGATCTGCTGATGCAGTTCACGGAAGGTATCGTGCATCGCGTGGCTGGTTTTCCCGTTCGCCAACAGCGGTAACAGCGCCGCAGCCAGTTTTTGCGGCTCACACTCTTCCTGCAATAACTCTTTGACTAACTCTCTGCCCGCCAGCAGATTTGGCAGCGAGACATAATCAGTTTTCACCAGACGCTTCGCCAACCAGAAGGTGAAAGGCTTCATGCGATACCCCACCACCATTGGGCATTTCGCCAGCATACACTCCAGGGCTGCCGTACCCGACGCCAGTAGCGCCGCATCACTGGCGACCATCGCCTCACGGCCCATTCCATCCAGCAAATGAACCGACAGGTCTGGCGCAACTTCCGCTTTGATACGCTCAAACTGCTCACGGCGTTTGGCATTCACCAGCGGCACCACGATCTCGAGATCCGGATATGTCTGGCGCAAAAGCTGGGCCGTTTTCAGGAAATCGGCACTAAGCATTTCGACTTCCGCGCCACGGCTGCCCGGCAACAATGCCAGACAGTGGGCATCGTGAGGGATACCCAGCACATCACGGGCGGCGTTTTTATCTGGATCTAACGGCATGGCATCAGCCATCGTGTGACCGATAAAACGGCACGGCACGTTATACTTGTCATAAAACGCTTTTTCGAAAGGCAGAAATGCGAGCACCAGATCGGTGGCTCTGCCTATTTTGAAAACGCGTTTCTGTCGCCACGCCCAGACGGACGGACTGACATAATGAATGGTTTTGATACTCTGCTTTTTAAGGTTACCTTCGAGGGTAATATTGAAGTCAGGCGCATCAATGCCAACAAAAACATCTGGCTTTAGTTCACCAAAACGCTTTGTCAGATCGGCACGAATATGCAGTAAGCGACGCAGACGACCGAGCACTTCAACAATGCCCATCACCGCCAGTTCTTCCATTTCGTACCAGGCTTCGCAGCCTTCAGCCTGCATTCGTGGCCCGGCAACGCCAACAAAGCGGGCGTTGGGCACACGTTCTTTCAGAGCGCGGATTAAACCGGCCCCCAGGATATCGCCGGAGGTTTCTCCGGCGACCAGGGCAATCGTTAATGGACGCTGTTCAGTCATTAACGAATCAGACCGCGCGTTGAGCGTGCAAAGAAATCGGTAAAAGCTTTCACTTCCGGATACGTTTCCGCCAGTTCAGCAATTTCCGGTTTCACTTCATCGAGCGTTTTACCGCTGCGATAAATCAGCTTATACGCATTGCGGATAGCGGTAATCGCCTCGCGGCTGAATCCGCGGCGCTTCAGCCCTTCGATATTGACACCGAACGGCGTTGCGTGGTTACCCTGCGCAATGACATAAGGAGGGACGTCCTGCGCCACACCGGAGCAACCGCCAACCATCACATGCGCACCAATGATGCAGAACTGATGGACTGCGGTCATGCCGCCGATGATCGCGAAGTCGTCTACCGATACGTGACCCGCCAGCGTTGCGTTGTTGGCGAGAATACAGCGGTTACCTATCGTACAATCGTGCGCAATGTGCGCGTTGATCATCAGTAAGTTGTCGCTGCCCACCTTCGTCAATCCACCGCCCTGGACTGTGCCACGATGAATGGTGACGCTTTCGCGAATGCGGTTACGATCGCCGATTTCCACACGGGTCGGTTCGCCAGCATATTTCAAATCCTGGTTAACTTCGCCGATGGAGGCGAACTGATAAATCTCATTATCGCGGCCAATTTTAGTATGACCATTCACGACAACGTGAGATTTCAGTACGGTACCCTCACCAATTTCGACATGGGGTCCAACGATACAAAAAGGACCAATGTGTGCGTTCGCGCCAATCGACGCGCCCTCTTCCACAATGGCGGTTGGATGCACAAAGGCGGATTTATCAATCACGTATCAGGCCTCCCGGCTACGAGCACACATCATCGTTGCTTCGCAAACTACTTTACCGTCGACCAGAGCAACCCCTTTAAAACGGGTCAGGCCGCGGCGCGTTTTTTCGAAAGTGACTTCCATGATCATTTGATCGCCAGGCACGACCGGGCGCTTGAAGCGCGCTTCGTCAATACCAGCGAAATAGTACAGCTCACCCGGTTCCAGTTTTCCTACGCTTTTAAACGCCAGAATACCTGTTGCCTGTGCCATTGCTTCCAGAATCAGCACACCCGGGAAAATCGGTTTTCCAGGGAAATGGCCCTGGAAGAATGGCTCATTGACAGAGACATTTTTTACTGCGCGCAGAAAACGACCTTCTTCAAAATCCAGCACGCGATCTACCAGTAAGAACGGGAAACGGTGCGGCAGAAGTTCTAAAATCTCTTCAATCTGCAGAGTATGAGTGTTAGTAGTCAAGATACTCTTCCTGTCAAAATATAAGAAACGACAATAATAACACGGCCTGCCGCAATCGTAAGAATGAGACAGGCCGTAAAGTTTGGCGAACAAAAGATGGAACGTTAGTCTTGTTGATTAACCTTGCGCTCAAGCGATTTCAGACGCTTGCTCATGTCATCAATGTTCATCACCAGTGCAGCGGTTTTGCGCCAGACTTTGTTGGGTTGCAGCGGAATGCCTGAGGAATAGACGCCTGGTTCAGTGATGGGACGCATCACCATACCCATGCCCGTAACCGTCACTTTGTCGCATATTTCCATATGCCCGTTGATTACGCTGGCTCCGCCGATCATGCAGTAACGACCAATTTTCAGGCTGCCCGCCATAATGACGCCGCCGGCAACCGCCGTATTGTCGCCAATCACGACGTTATGTGCAATCTGGCACTGGTTATCAATGATCACGCCATTGCCAATAATAGTGTCATCCAGCGCGCCGCGATCGATGGTTGTGCAGGCACCGATCTCCACGCGATCGCCAATAATTACGCGACCAATCTGTGGGATCTTCACCCAGTTACCACGATCGTTGGCATAACCAAAGCCGTCTGCGCCTACCACTGTTCCGGACTGGATCAGGCAATTCTGACCGATCTGGATCTCATGGTAAATGGTTACGTTCGCCCAGAGACGCGAACCTGCACCGATTTTGCTGTTTTTACCTACGAAGCAACCGGCACCGATAATCACGTTATCGCCCAGTTCAACGCCGGACTCAATCACCGCGTTAGCGCCAATCGATACGTTGTTACCCAGCTTCGCCGTCGCGTCGATCACCGCACTGGGTGCAATGTTCTGCGCGGGCTGCGGCGTGGTATCTAAAATTTGCGCCATGCGCGCGTAAGTCAGGTAGGGATTCTTCACTACCAGCGCGGCACTTTTCGCGAAAGGAAGATCGTCCTGGGTCATGACAACCGCGGACGCCTGGCACAAGCCTAAATGCTCACGGTATTTTGGGTTAACCATGAACGTAATGTGACCTGTTTGTGCAGATTGCATGGACGCAACGCCGGTGATGACGATATCGCCATCACCGTGTAGTTCTGCATCCAACTGCTGCGCTAAATCAGCCAGTCGAATTGAAGGCATTACTTATTTAACCTGTTTCAGTACGTCGGCAGTGATGTCTTTTACATCGCTGCTGTTGTAAGCAACGGCGTTTGCATCAACAACCAGATCGATATCCTGGCTGTTGGCAACGGATTTCACAGCAGTCTGGATACGAGTAACCAGTTTGCCGCGTTCTTCGTTGGAACGACGTGCGCGATCCTGCTCAAAAGCCTGCGCTTTCTGAGCAAAAGTCTGGCGCTGAGCCATCACGTCTTTTTCCAGCTTAGTGCGATCGCTGCCCGCTTTCATGGACTGCAGCTTTTTCATTTTAGCCTGCAGATCGGTTTCCATACGCTGCAGTTCGCTGGCACGGCCTTTGAACTCATTTTCCAGCGTGTTAGAAACACCGGTTTTCTGCGCTACCTGCTGGAACAGGCTGCCCATGTTGACGATTGCAATTTTGTCAGCCGCCTGAGCAGATGTTGCCAGTGCTAAACCGAGACCTGCAGCTAATAACCACTTTTTCACAATAAACTCCTTACCATCCCATTTGCACCGGAGGGTGCAGTTCTTTGCGTGGCCCGGCGATCTTATATTGATCGCCTAAAGTCATCGCTACACTACCACTACATTCCTTTGTGGAGAACACTTACCAGGTTTTACCGATGTTAAACTGGAACTGTTCTGCCTTGTCTCCATCGTACTTTTTGAACGGCTGGGCGTAGGAGAACACCAACGGCCCCAATGGGGACATCCATTGTAATGCGATACCCGCAGACATACGGATATTGCTTGGATCACTATAGTCCGGATATCCAGAATATTGGCTGGAATCCCAGTTTGTATCCCAAACGGTACCCATATCCCAGAAGAAGGAAGTACGAACCGAATTAGCATACTTATCGCTAATAAACGGCGTCGGGGTGATGAACTCGAGGCTGGCAACCGCCATGGCGTTACCGCCTACAGCATCATCCGATTTACACAGGTCTTTCGCGCCGTCCTGAGTCGCACATTCGTAATCATAGCCCGGATCATAATTACTGGCCTGATGCGGGAAGTAAACTGCTTTCGGACCAATGGTATTGGACTGGAAGCCACGCACGGTGCTGGAACCACCGGCATAGAAGTTCTCGTAGAACGGCATCTCTTTGCCGCCTAAACCATCACCATAACCCCAGCGGGTACGCCCCAGAACAACCCATTTGTGATCGTCATCGATCGGCACATAAGTCGCCGTGTCTAACGTCACTTTGTAGTATTCGTTATCCGATCCAGGAATGGTCACTTTACCGGTCAGGTTGACACGTGAACCATCTGTCGGGAAGTAACCACGGTCAAGCTTGTTATAGGTCCAACCATAGTTGAACGTGAAGTCGTCCGTTTTGAAGCTGTTATCCTGATCAGAGGTGCTCGGATGTTCACCCATAGAGTACAGATAACGCCACATCGCAACCTGAGGCTGCATGTTGGACAGGGAGTTATGTACATAACCCAGACCTGCACGCAGCGAGTTATATTCGTTGATCGGGAAGCCCAACGTCACGTCTGTACCATAACTCTTGTTGGTATAGTCGGACAGGTCGGCGTCATCTGCCTGGAAGTCATTATAGAAGAGACGACCACCGAGGCTTACACCATCTACAGTGAAGTACGGGTTGGTTACCGACAATTCAGCATAGGTCTGGTAATCGTTTTTGGTCCCGTTGATACCAACAGCATAACCTGTACCTAACCAGTTATCCTGTTGCACGCCAGCCTGGAAGCTCACGCCACTTTCAGTACCGTAACCAATCCCGAAGTTGAAGCTACCGGTGTTACGTTCTTTCACCTTGTAGACTACATCTACCTGGTCCGGGCTACCCGGAACACGTTGGGTATCGGTATCGACAGTTTCAAAGAAGCCCAGACGATTCAGACGCTCCTTACCCTGATCGACCAGATCGCTTCCCAGCCATGCACCTTCCATCTGACGCATTTCGCGACGCAGGACGGCATCTTTCGAGGTATCGTTACCTTCAAAACGGATCTTACGCACGTAGAAACGGTTACCCGCATCAACGTTCACGCGTAATTTAACGGTTTTGTCGGCATCGTTAATTTCGGGCATCGACTGTACGCGCGGATAGGCATAACCATAGCGACCGAGAAGCTTTTTAATGTCATCTTCCATCTTGGTCACTTTGGTGCCGTTATACAGCTCACCCGGCTCGATCTTAGTCAGCTGCTCAATTTCAGCGGAGTGCCCGGCAAGGTTGCCGCTCACTTCAACGCCAGAAAGCTTGTACTGATCGCCTTCGGTGATGTTCACCGTGACGTAAATACCTTTTTTATCTGGCGTCAGACTGACCTGGGTAGAGTCGATGTTGAAACGGGCATAACCGCGATCCAGATAGTAGCTGCGCAGGGTTTCAAGGTCGCCCGCCAGTTTCTGTTTCTGGTATTTACGATCGCCTACCACGTTCCACCACGGCACTTCGTCACGCAGTTGGAAATGAGAGATCAGTTCGTCGGTGGTGAAAGCATGGTTACCAACAATGTTAATTTGCTGGATTTCAGCTGACACACCTTCCTGGAACACCAGTTTTAGGTCAACACGGTTGCGCGGCAGCGGGGTCACGACAGCTTTAACGCTGGCGCTATATTTACCGACGCTGTAGTAGAAGTCTTCCAGACCTTTCTCGATATCGGCAATGGTGGTGCGATCGAGGGATTCGCCCACACGCACACCAGAAGCCTCGAGGTTTTGCTTCAGCATGTCATCTTTCACCGATTTGTTACCGGAGAAAGTAATGCTGGCAATGGTCGGACGTTCTTTTACCTGAACCAGAAGGGTATCACCATCACGAAGGACGCGAACATCCTCAAAGTTGCCGGTAGCAAACAGAGCGCGAATGGTATTACTGATATCTTCATCATTAACCGTGTCGCCTGTGCGCACCGGCATACTGAGGAGGGCCGCACCAACGGCGACACGCTGAAGGCCTTCGAAATGAATATCTTTCACTACGAACCCTTCAGCACCGTATACGGTGGCGCTGCTAAACAGCAGCGACGCTATGAGCAACTTTTTCATCGCCATCGTTATTATGCGTTCTTCCTAACTAACTCTCATAACCGAGAGAAATCATTGAAAAGTGCAAGCCCCATTAACAGCACCAGCAGAATCGAGCCAATGCGATAACAAAAGTCTTGAACCCGCTCGGATACCGGTCCGCCCTTGATCTTTTCGATCGCAAGGAACAGCAGATGCCCCCCGTCAAGCACGGGCAACGGAAACAGGTTAATTATCCCTAAGTTCACGCTAATAAGCGCAAGAAACGGCAGGTAATAAACTACCCCGAGTTCCGCTGTCATCCCAGCCCCCTTGGCGATAGAGATCGGCCCACTGAGGTTGTTCAGTTTCACATCACCGGTGATCAATTTTCCCAGCATACTGACCGTCAGCTTCATCAGCTGCCACGTTTTGTCCGTGGCTTCGACGATGGCGTTGAACGGCCCATACTGGCGTACAACTTTATACTCATCTGGCAAAGGAATGACTTTCGGCTCAATACCGACAAAACCAATCGCTTTACCATTACCCGGTTTACTCTCCGGGATTAATGTCAAAGACAAGGGACTCCCCTGCCTTTCGATTTCTAACGCTAAGGATTTACCCGGGTTATCCCGGACAAGCATCACAAAGGTCACCCACTGCGTTAAGGGCTGACCATCGACTTTAACGATCCTGTCGCCTGCTTGCAAACCTGCCTTGCTTGCCGCCGAGTTTGGCTGCACATTTTCCAGTACAGGTTCAATTTGCGGCCCACGAGGACGAATCCCCAGCGAAGATACCGGATCTTCTTTATCAGGCTCAAACGCCCAGTGACGTAAATCGAGCTTTACATCCCGCCGTTGGTCGCTGCCAAATGGCGCTACTGTAATGGTGGTGCTTTCATCGCCAATTTTATCGACCAACTGCAAACGCACGGCATCCCAATCAGGCGTTTCGATACCATCTACGGCTTTTAGTTCCGTACCTGGTGCAATTTGTGCTTCCGCAGCTATCGAATTGGCTGCTATTTCGCCAACCACCGGACGTACGCCAGGCACACCAATAATAAAAACCAGCCAGTAGGCAAAGATAGCAAAAATGAAGTTTGCAACCGGACCTGCGGCAATAATCGCCGCTCGTTGGCCGACAGATTTATTATTGAAGGCATGGTGGCGGAGTTCCGGAACGACCGGTTCTGCGCGCTCATCCAGCATTTTGACATAACCGCCCAACGGGATCAGGGCGATAACATATTCGGTGCCGAGCTTATCAGTTCGCCGCCAGAGCGCCTTACCAAACCCTATTGAGAAACGCTCAACGCGAACACCACAACGCCGGGCAACCCAGAAATGACCAAATTCATGCACGGTGATAAGTACACCCAGTGCAACGATGAACGAAGCCAAATCCCAGAGAAAACTCAGCATATTACCTTCCGTTAAAGCGTCCTGAATACCAGTAACAACAAGCAAGCAAAGACCGGTACCGCAGCCGTCAGGCTATCAATACGATCTAAAATACCACCGTGTCCTGGAATTAAATGACCGCTGTCCTTAATTCCTGCTTCACGCTTAAACATACTCTCGGTCAGATCGCCGAGCACTGAGGCTAACGCTGCGACAATAGAGCAAATGAGTAAGGTGACGGGAGCGACGTCGAGATTCGCCCACATGCCATAACCCCATGAGATTACCGCTGCAGTAGCGAGTCCACCGATAAAGCCTTGCCAGGTTTTACCCGGAGAAACCTTCGGAGCCAGCTTATGTTTACCAAACAATTTGCCAAACATATATGCGCCGGAGTCAGCGCCCCATACCAGGATCATGACATAGAGCAGCCATATTGCGCCACTGTAATGATTCTCGTCATAGTGCCAGGCCCGTAACGCCAGCATGCCCCAGAAGAAGGGAACAATGGTTAGCACGCCAAAAATAAGGCGCAATGTTTTAGAGTTACGCCAGATTGCTGCGGAACCTGGGTAAAACAGCACCAGCAATAGCGCGACAATCCACCAACCCAGCGAAGCCCAAAGTGAGATTTCAACCAGCGGTTGATGAATATTTCGGTGATATTCCGGCAACAGAAAAAGCATCAGCGCCAACAATAACCCGCATAACACCGCCAACCATACTCGCTGCGAACGAGTGGTAAAACCGCTAAGCTGTCCCCATTCCCACGCTGCCAGCATGCAGACCACCAGCGTTACAATGGCGAACCCCACCGGCGGCAACAGAAACAACGCCGCGATGACGACGGGTATTAACACAAAAGCAGATATCAGGCGATACTTCAGCAAAAGCGACCCCCATCAGGCTGTTTCATCACCGGGCTCGGTGCCGCCGAAACGACGCTCTCGATTAGCAAAGGCATTTAACGCCCCTTCAAAGTCTTGTTCATCGAAATCGGGCCAGAGAACATCTGTAAAGTAAAGTTCGGCATAGGCAATTTGCCAAAGCAAAAAGTTACTAATGCGATGCTCCCCCCCAGTCCTAATTACTAAATCTACAGGGGCCAGTTCATGCATACAGACATGCTGGTTTAGCATCTCTTCATCTATCTGATCTGGTTGCAGGTTTCCTTGCTGCACCTTTTCAGCCAGTTGCCTGACTCCCTGGACTATATCCCAACGTCCACCGTAGTTCGCCGCAATATTCAGCGTCAGACCGGTATTCCCGGCTGTTAGCGCTTCAGATTTACGAATACGTTCTTGCAAACGCGAGTTAAAGCGACTGGTATCGCCAATAATACGCAGACGCACGTTATGTCGGTGCAGACTTTTTACTTCGCTATCGAGCGCCCACACAAACAGTTCCATTAACGCACTGACTTCCTGCGCTGGTCGGTTCCAGTTTTCACTACTAAAGGCATACAGCGTTAACGCCTCAATACCGTTGTTGGCCGCAAAAGAGACAGCCCGGCGGACGGATTTTGCCCCGGCTTTATGCCCAAAGGCACGAATCTTCCCTTGCTTTTTTGCCCAGCGACCATTGCCGTCCATAATGATCGCAACATGACGGCAGCCATGCGCTGGCAATTTTTCGCTAAGTGGTTGAGTAGCAGACAACATCACGCGTTTTTTATTCCCTGACAGGGTTTACGGTACTCAGGAATACTGAAGCCTATACAAAAAAAAGCCGTGTAAAACCACGGCATACCTGACCTTATAAAGCCAACTACTTACGATCAGATGGCGCAGACTATATCACCGAAGCCCTACGCTAACAAATAGCGCGACTCTCTGTAGCCGGATTATCCTCAGCTTGCGAGACGCATCACCTCTTTTCTGGCGACTTCACGCGCGTTCGCATCAACAGATAACACATCGTCCACACATTGTGGTTCGCGCATATCCATTTTTTCCAGTACGGATAAATTCAACGCAGCGATATCCGTAAAGCGGATTTGTTGCGCAAGAAAAGCAGCAACGGTGATTTCGTTTGCGGCATTCAATGCTGTCGTCGCTGCCTGGCCTTGTTCGAACGCCTCCATCGCCAGTTTCAGGCATGGATAACGATCATAATCCGGTGCGGCAAATGTCAACGCACTTAGTTTGCAAAAATCGAGCGGCTTCACGCCAGAGTTCACGCGATTCGGCCATGCCATGGTGTGGGCAATTGGCGTACGCATATCCGGTTCCCCCAGCTGCGCCAGAACACTGCCGTCCTGATAGCGCACCATTGAGTGAATCACTGACTGCGGGTGAATCAGCACTTCCATCTGGCTGGCGCTGGCGTTAAACAGCCAACGCGCTTCAATGTATTCCAGACCTTTGTTCATCATGGTAGCCGAATCGACAGAAATTTTACGTCCCATCGACCAGTTCGGATGACGGCAGGCTTGATCGGGCGTCATTGTTGCCAAATCGCGCAATGGCGTCTCACGGAAAGGGCCACCAGACCCGGTAAGTAAAATGGACACCACGCCATTTTGCTCAAGGTCAGCGTATCCCAGATTATGCTGGATAGGTTGCGGTAAACTCTGAAAAATGGCGTTATGTTCGCTATCGACCGGTAACAATTGCGCTTTGCTCTGCTTTACGGCGTCCATAAACAGACGTCCGCAGGTAACCAGTGATTCTTTATTGGCCAGCAAAATGGTTTTACCCGCGCGGATCGCAGCAAGCGTAGGTAACAGCCCAGCAGCGCCAACAATGGCTGCCATCACCTGATCAACATCCTCAAGCGCTGCCATATCGCAAGCGGCTTGTTGCCCACTTAAGACTTCGGTGCGGCTACCCTGTTGCTGTAGCATCGTTTTAAGAAGTTTCGCACTCGCTTCATCGTCCATTACGGCATAGCGGGGAGAGAATTCCAGGCACTGTTCTACCATGCGAGTGACATTTTTGCCTGCCACCAGCGCAACTACGCGGAAGTGTTCGGGATTATGGCGCACCACGTCCAGCGTGCTGCAACCAATCGAGCCGGTCGAGCCCAGAATGGTGAGTTGCTTCATGAAACATCCAGAGTTGAGACAGAATAAAAAGCAAAACGCCGCCAGCCGATCCGCAAGGATCTACTGAGCGGCGTTTTTGTCGTTCAAGAAATCAGAACTGCATCAGTTCTGCTTCTTTGTCTGCCAGCGCCGCTTCAATTTTCTTGATTGCAGCATCAGTCAGTTTCTGTACATCGTCCTGAGAACGGCGATCGTCGTCTTCGCTGATCTCTTTATCTTTCAACAGTGCTTTCACTTTGTCGTTCGCGTCACGACGCACGTTACGTACTGCAACACGCGCTTGTTCTGCTTCACCACGAACGATTTTGGTCAGATCTTTACGACGTTCTTCCGTCAGCGGCGGCAGCGGAACACGGATGTCGCTACCCGCAGAGTTCGGGTTCAGGCCAAGATCGGACGCCATAATCGCTTTTTCAACGGCCGGAGACATTGAACGATCAAACACGTTGATTTTCAGAGTACGGGAATCTTCTACCGTTACGCTTGCCAGCTGACGCAGCGGCGTCGGCGTGCCGTAATATTCCACGACAATGCCATCCAGCAGGCTGGGAGAAGCACGACCCGTGCGTATTTTGCTGATTTGGGTTTTGAACGCTTCTACGCATTTGTCCATGCGTACTTCAGCATCTTTTCTGATATCGCTAATCACGTTACGAATCCTTGAAAACTTGTCTCAGTCAGACCAGACAGTCACACACAGTGGAAGTGTGCTAAGTATAGCCCTGATTAAACATATTACGGGTAAGATCCCCCGCGATACTTACGCGGAATCTTACCCTTATTTATCCATCACGGGAATTATTCCGTGATTAAAGTCCCTTCTTTTTCACCCATTACCACACGGCGCAGCGCACCCGGTTTGTTCATGTTGAAAACACGAATCGGTAATTTATGGTCACGAGCCAGCGTGAAGGCCGCCAGGTCCATGACTTTCAGCTCTTTTTCCAGCACTTCGCTGTAAGTCAGTTGCTCGTACATGGTTGCGGTTGGATCTTTCGCCGGATCAGCGGTAAACACGCCGTCAACTTTGGTTGCTTTCAGCACCACATCGGCTTCAATTTCGATACCACGCAGGCAAGCTGCTGAGTCGGTGGTAAAGAACGGGTTACCTGTACCGGCGGAGAGGATCACCACACGGTTGTTGCGCAACAGGCTGATAGCTTCTGCCCAGCTGTAGCTGTCGCACACGCCATTCAATGGAATAGCGGACATCAGACGAGCGTTCACATAGGCGCGGTGCAGTGCATCACGCATTGCCAGGCCGTTCATTACGGTCGCCAGCATCCCCATGTGGTCGCCCACAACGCGGTTCATACCCGCTTTCGCCAGACCAGCGCCACGGAACAGGTTACCCCCACCAATCACCACACCAACCTGAATACCCAGTTCAACCAGTTCTTTGATTTCCTGAGCCATACGATCCAGTATGCTTGCATCAATACCGAAGCCTTCAGTGCCCTGCAGAGCTTCGCCACTCAACTTAAGCAGAATGCGTTTATAGACGGGTTTTGCATTGGTAGCCATGTTTCTTTCCTGAGACTGTCAACGATTGAAATGAATTAATACTAGCGACATTGTACGTCGCTTTTCAGCGCAGCCCCACAAGGGTTAGCTGAATTTACAAGATGGGCACAAAAAGAAGCCGCCCTCAGGCGGCTCCTTTTTGATAATTAAGACTGCTTGGACATCGCAGCAACTTCTGCTGCAAAGTCAGTCTCAACTTTCTCGATGCCTTCACCCACTTCGAAGCGGATGAAGCCAGTCACTTCAGCGTTATGCTCTTTCAGCAGCTGACCAACAGTTTTGCTTGGTTCCATAACGAACGGCTGACCGGTCAGAGAAACTTCGCCGGTGAATTTCTTCATGCGGCCTTCAACCATTTTCTCTGCGATTTCTTTCGGCTTACCAGACTGCATCGCGATATCCAGCTGTACCTGGTATTCTTTTTCTACCACTTCAGCGGATACGTCTTCTGGTTTGATGAATTCTGGCTTGCTTGCAGCAACGTGCATAGCGATGTGTTTAACCAGCTCTTCGTCAGCGCCTTTAGCAGCAACCAGAACGCCGATACGCGCACCGTGCTGATAAGAACCCAGAACGTCGCCTTCCAGCGCAGCAACGCGGCGAATGTTGATGTTTTCACCAATTTTCGCTACCAGCGCAACACGTTCTTCTTCGAACTGTGCTTTCAGAACTTCAACGTCAGTGATTTTGCCAGCAACAGCTGCGTCCAGAACTTTGTCTGCGAACGCCTGGAAACCAGCGTCTTTTGCAACGAAGTCAGTCTGGCAGTTAACTTCCAGAATGATGCCGTAGTTGCCGTCGATTTTGGTTTTGATCACGCCGTCAGCAGCAACGTTGCCTGCTTTTTTCGCTGCTTTAATAGCACCGGACTTACGCATGTTTTCGATTGCCAGCTCGATGTCGCCGTTAGCTTCAGTCAGTGCTTTTTTGCAATCCATCATGCCTGCGCCAGTACGCTCACGCAGCTCTTTTACCAGGGATGCGGTAATTTCAGCCATTCTAAAATCCTCGGAGATGTGATCTGCCCGGCATTAAACCGCACAGATATAAAAGTGAAAAAGGGGGCCATATGCAGGCCCCCTAACCAAACGTGTACTACCTGGTCTATAAGGGCTCGTACGAGCGTGCCTTATTACTCAGCTTCTACGAAGCTTTCTTCCGCCTGGGAAGCCAGATCCTGAGAACGGCCTTCACGTACGGTTGCAGCAACAGCGCCCAGGTACAGGGTCACAGCACGGATTGCGTCGTCGTTACCCGGGATAACGAAGTCAACACCGTCCGGATCAGAGTTGGTATCAACGATAGCAAATACCGGAATACCCAGGTTGTTTGCTTCTTTGATAGCAATGTGTTCGTGGTCAGCATCGATTACAAACAGAGCGTCCGGCAGACCGCCCATGTCTTTGATACCGCCCAGGCTGTTTTCCAGTTTCTCCAGCTCACGAGTGCGCATCAGCGCTTCTTTCTTGGTCAGCTTGTCGAAAGTACCGTCCTGAGACTGAGTTTCCAGGTCTTTCAGACGTTTGATGGACTGACGAACGGTTTTCCAGTTAGTCAGCATACCGCCCAGCCAGCGATGGTTCACGAAGAACTGGTCGCAGCTCAGAGCAGCGTCTTTCACCGCTTCGCTTGCAGCGCGTTTAGTACCAACGAAAAGGATTTTACCTTTGCGAGAAGCAATCTTGTTCAGTTCAGCCAGAGCTTCGTTGAACATCGGTACAGTTTTCTCAAGGTTGATGATGTGAACTTTGTTACGCGCACCGAAGATGAACGGCTTCATTTTCGGGTTCCAGTAACGGGTCTGGTGACCGAAGTGAACACCAGCCTTGAGCATGTCGCGCATGGAAACAGTTGCCATGATTAAAACCTCTATATAAAAGTTGGGGTTATGCCTCCACGTATCCCATATTACCGACCCCAAAGGGCACCCCGGAATATGTGCCGATACGTGTGTGTTGTTACACAAAGTGAGATTGTCGCTTCCGTCCAGTCTGTGTATACGAAATGGATCGGAAGTCCGGCGCGCTTTATACCACAAATACGTCTGGGACACCAATAATTGTTGGCGCTGTGTACAGCATCAGACGTCGAATTTTCTATTATAGAAAACCTTCAGTGGCACGTTTGGCGAAATTCAGAATGATTCTCAATTTGCCCGGGTGTGATACCATTGACGGCACTTACATATATATTGTCGGTATCACCGACGCTGATGGACAGAATTAATGGCTATCTCAATCAAGACCCCAGAAGATATCGAAAAAATGCGCGTCGCTGGCCGACTGGCTGCCGAAGTGCTGGAGATGATCGAACCATATGTTAAACCGGGCGTCAGCACCGGTGAGCTGGATCGCATCTGTAATGATTACATTGTTAATGAACAACACGCGGTTTCTGCCTGCCTCGGCTATCACGGTTATCCGAAATCCGTTTGCATCTCAATTAATGAAGTGGTGTGCCACGGTATCCCGGACGATGCTAAGCTGCTGAAAGATGGCGATATCGTTAACATTGATGTCACCGTAATCAAAGATGGTTTCCACGGCGATACCTCGAAAATGTTTATCGTCGGTAAGCCGACCATCATGGGCGAACGTCTGTGCCGTATCACGCAAGAAAGCCTGTACCTGGCGCTACGCATGGTAAAACCAGGCATTAATCTGCGCGAAATCGGTGCGGCGATTCAGAAATTTGTCGAAGCAGAAGGCTTCTCCGTCGTTCGTGAATATTGCGGACACGGTATTGGTCGCGGCTTCCATGAAGAACCGCAGGTGCTGCACTATGACTCCCGTGAAACCAACGTCGTACTGAAACCTGGGATGACGTTCACCATCGAGCCAATGGTCAACGCGGGTAAAAAAGAGATCCGCACCATGAAAGATGGCTGGACGGTAAAAACCAAAGATCGCAGCTTGTCTGCACAATATGAGCATACTATTGTGGTGACTGATAACGGCTGCGAAATTCTGACACTACGCAAGGATGACACCATCCCGGCGATAATCTCGCACGACGAATAAAATGAAGCCGGCGAATGCCGGCTTTTTTAATGCGATAATTTAATCTTATGGGTGGCGCACAATGAATACCCTTCCAGAACAGTACGCAAACACCGCTCTCCCCACCCTGCCCGGTCAACCGCAAAATCCATGCGTCTGGCCCCGTGATGAATTAACCGTCGGTGGGATAAAAGCCCATATCGATACTTTCCAGCGTTGGCTGGGTGATGCCTTTGACAATGGGATCTCTGCAGAACAGTTGATTGAGGCGCGCACCGAGTTTATCGACCAGCTCCTGCAACGATTATGGATTGAAGCGGGATTCAGCCAGATTGCCGACCTGGCATTGGTCGCCGTCGGTGGCTACGGTCGTGGCGAGCTGCATCCACTTTCTGACATCGATTTACTGATTTTAAGCCGTAAAAAGCTCCCGGACGATCAGGCGCAAAAAGTGGGCGAGCTGTTAACGCTGCTCTGGGATGTAAAGCTGGAAGTCGGTCATAGTGTGCGCACGCTTGAAGAGTGCATGCTGGAAGGGTTATCGGATTTAACCGTCGCCACCAATTTGATCGAATCCCGCTTATTAATTGGCGATGTTGCGCTATTTCTTGAACTGCAAAAACATATTTTCAGCGAAGGATTCTGGCCTTCCGACAAGTTCTACGCGGCGAAAGTTGAAGAACAGAACCAGCGCCATCAGCGTTACCACGGCACCAGCTACAATCTTGAACCAGACATCAAAAGTAGCCCTGGCGGCTTGCGCGATATCCACACTCTGCAATGGGTGGCCCGCCGTCATTTTGGCGCAACATCGCTGGATGAAATGGTTGGGTTTGGCTTCTTAACCTCAGCGGAGCGGGCGGAATTAAACGAATGTCTGCATATATTGTGGCGTATTCGCTTTGCCCTGCATCTGGTCGTCAGCCGTTACGATAATCGCCTGTTATTCGATCGCCAGCTTAGCGTCGCCCAGCGTCTGAATTACAGTGGCGAAGGTAACGAACCGGTCGAGCGGATGATGAAGGATTACTTCCGCGTGACACGCCGCGTCAGTGAACTCAACCAGATGCTGCTGCAACTGTTCGATGAAGCCATCCTCGCCCTTCCCGCCGACGAAAAACCACGTCCAATCGACGATGAGTTTCAGCTACGCGGTACGCTAATCGACCTGCGTGATGAAACACTATTTATGCGCCAGCCGGAAGCCATCTTGCGTATGTTCTACACCATGGTGCGCAACAGTGCGATCACCGGCATTTACTCCACCACGCTGCGCCAGTTACGCCATGCCCGGCGCCATCTGCAACAACCGCTGTGTAATATTCCGCAAGCACGAAAACTGTTTTTGAGCATTCTGCGTCACCCCGGAGCGGTGCGGCGCGGGCTATTGCCAATGCATCGCCATAGCGTACTCGGCGCGTATATGCCGCAATGGTCACATATCGTCGGGCAGATGCAGTTTGATCTGTTCCACGCCTACACGGTGGATGAACATACTATCCGCGTGATGCTGAAACTGGAGAGTTTTGCCAGTGAAGAAACGCGCCAGCGCCATCCGTTGTGTGTGGACGTCTGGCCGCGCCTACCGTCAACTGAGCTGATTTTCATCGCCGCGCTGTTTCACGATATCGCCAAAGGACGCGGCGGCGACCACTCTATTCTCGGTGCTCAGGATGTAGTGCATTTTGCCGAACTCCACGGGCTGAACTCACGCGAAACACAGCTGGTCGCCTGGCTGGTTCGCCAGCACTTGCTGATGTCGGTGACAGCTCAGCGTCGCGATATTCAGGACCCGGAAGTCATCAAGCAGTTTGCCGAAGAAGTTCAAACGGAAAATCGTCTGCGCTATCTGGTATGCCTGACAGTGGCTGACATTTGCGCCACCAACGAAACGCTGTGGAATAGCTGGAAGCAAAGTCTGTTGCGCGAACTCTATTTCGCCACCGAAAAGCAGCTACGACGCGGAATGCAAAACACGCCGGATATGCGCGAACGGGTTCGCCATCACCAACTCCAGGCGCTGGCACTACTGCGCATGGATAACATCGACGAAGAGGCGCTGCACCAAATTTGGTCACGCTGTCGTGCTAACTATTTTGTCCGCCATAGCCCAAATCAACTGGCCTGGCATGCGCGCCATTTATTACAGCATGATTTAAGCAAACCGCTGGTATTGCTTAGTCCGCAGGCTACGCGTGGAGGCACCGAGATTTTTATCTGGAGCCCGGACCGCCCCTATCTGTTTGCCGCCGTCTGTGCCGAATTAGACCGCCGCAATTTAAGTGTCCACGACGCACAAATTTTCACCACTCGCGACGGTATGGCGATGGATACCTTCATCGTGCTGGAACCCGATGGTAGCCCGCTATCCGCAGATCGTCATGAGGTTATTCGGTTTGGTCTGGAGCAAGTACTGACACAAAGTAGCTGGCAGCCACCACAGCCGCGTCGTCAACCGGCTAAACTACGTCACTTTACTGTTGAAACCGAAGTGACGTTTTTGCCAACCCATACCGACCGCAAATCGTTCCTTGAGCTTATCGCGCTCGACCAGCCAGGACTGCTGGCGAGAGTCGGGAAAATTTTTGCCGATCTGGGAATTTCGCTCCATGGTGCCCGAATTACAACCATTGGCGAGCGAGTAGAAGATTTATTCATAATTGCCACCGCTGACCGGCGTGCTCTTAATAACGAGTTGCAGCAGGAAGTGCATCAGCGGTTGACAGAGGCCCTCAATCCAAACGATAAAGGGTGATGTGTTTACTGATATGAAAAGAGTTTAACAATGCAGCAGTTACAGAACATTATTGAAACCGCTTTTGAACGCCGTGCCGAGATCACGCCAGCCAATGCAGACACCGTTACCCGCGAAGCGGTAAATCAGGTGATCGCCCTGCTGGATTCCGGCGCACTGCGTGTTGCGGAAAAAATTGACGGTCAATGGGTGACGCATCAGTGGTTGAAAAAAGCGGTGCTGCTCTCTTTCCGTATTAATGATAATCAGGTGATCGAAGGGGCAGAAAGCCGCTACTTCGACAAAGTGCCGATGAAATTCGCCGACTACGACGAAGCACGTTTCCAGAAAGAAGGCTTCCGCGTTGTACCACCTGCGGCGGTACGTCAGGGTGCATTTATTGCCCGTAACACCGTGCTGATGCCGTCTTACGTCAACATCGGCGCATATGTTGACGAAGGCACCATGGTTGATACCTGGGCGACCGTCGGTTCTTGTGCGCAGATTGGTAAAAACGTCCACCTTTCCGGTGGCGTGGGCATCGGCGGTGTGCTGGAACCGCTGCAGGCTAACCCAACCATCATTGAAGATAATTGCTTCATCGGCGCGCGCTCTGAAGTGGTTGAAGGGGTGATTGTCGAAGAAGGTTCCGTCATTTCCATGGGCGTATACATTGGTCAGAGCACCCGTATTTACGACCGTGAAACCGGCGAAATCCACTACGGTCGCGTTCCGGCGGGGTCTGTGGTTGTTTCAGGTAATCTGCCGTCGAAAGATGGCAAATACAGCCTCTACTGTGCGGTTATCGTTAAGAAAGTTGACGCGAAAACTCGCGGCAAAGTCGGCATTAACGAACTGCTGCGTACCATCGACTAAAAGTATGCACACGGGCAGCACGACGCTGCCCGATTGCTTTCTGGTTCAGAATAATTCGTCCTACTCATTCTTCCTCCCCCTTTTTTAAATACTTTTTCATCTTGTTTCGGACTGTCATGTAATTCGCAAAACGAAGATAAATGTGCTAATCCATCCCATGGAATATCGCCACAATAAAGCAGGTAATTTTTTGATTTTTACGCCATGATAGAAGTCTGGAAGAAAAAGGCTTTCTGCGATCACAGTCGAGCCGGGCGGGCCAGGCCAAATGCTAAAATAAGCACAATTTACTGACTCATTTTGAGGTAACGCTATGTACGACAATCTGAAAAGTCTGGGTATTACCAATCCTGAAGAAATTGATCGTTACAGCCTCCGGCAGGAAGCCAACAACGATATTCTGAAAATCTATTTCCAGAAAGACAAAGGCGAGTTTTTCGCCAAGAGCGTTAAGTTTAAATATCCGCGTCAGCGTAAAACGGTCGTCGCTGATGGTGTGGGTCAGGGTTATAAAGAAGTCCAGGAAATCAGCCCGAATCTACGGTATATCATTGATGAGCTTGATCAAATCTGTCAGCGTGACCGCAGCGAAGTTGATCTTAAGCGTAAGATCCTCGACGACTTACGTCACCTGGAGTCAGTCGTAACCAATAAGATCAGCGAGATTGAAGCCGATCTGGAAAAACTAACGCGTAAATAATCCCGAATTGACGGTTAACTCGGGCATTCCCCTCTCCCCTTCGGGCTGAGGGGAATGAGCCAGCGCCGCCTCAACCTTAACGCATAACCTACCGCTCTTCATCCAGTTGTAACGCCACATACAGCAGCAACCTGTCATCAAAATTGCCCAAATCAAGCCCGGTCAGTTCCGATATACGATTAAGCCGATACTCCAGGGTATTACGATGAATAAACAACGCCTTTGACGTTGCCAGCGGTTGCACATTGTGACGAAACCACGCCGCCAGCGTTCGTCGCAGCAAGCCGTTATTGTCCATCGCTTTCAGCCGCGCCAGCGGTCGCGCCAGTTCGTTGGCCTGCCAGTCGCCACGCAAACTGTCGAGTAACACAGGTAACATCAGATCCTGATAAAAATAGCAGCGACTTTCTGGCATCCGCTGTTTACCCACCACCATCGTCGTTTTCGCCGTACGATAGGATCGGGCAATACTGCCAGGACCGGTAAAATAGTTGCCCAGTGAAACGCGAAAACGCAGCTGGCCGTACTCTTTCATGCGGGTAATCAGTTGTTCAACTCGCTTACGATGATCTTCTGCATCCCAGCGCCCAAAAGAGTTCAACGCCGGTTTCAACACCACCATTTCGGTTAGCGAGACAATCGCCACCAGATTATTACGCTCGGGCGTAGTCAGCGCGTTTTGCAGTTGTTGTAACTCCGCCATTGCGCTGTCCACACCAAGCTGACCGCTGTCGACCTCAACAATAGCCACCACTCGCGGTTGATTGAGATCGATCCCCAGCCGTTGCGCCCATTCAGTAAGTGCGGGAGTATTCTCCTCAGCCTGAATCAGGTTCATCACCAGTTCCTCCCGCAAACGGCTATCCTGCGCCAACAAGTGCATCAACCGCGACTGTTCCAGCATCATTTCAGCCGTCATGCAGACCAGTTCGCCATATTTACGCAGATTCTCTGGTTCACCTGTCAGGCCAATTACGCCGACAATTTCACCTTCCAGCCGTAACGGTAGATTAATCCCTTGCCGCACACCGTGCAGATGACGTGCCACCGCGTCATCGATATCGACGACTCGTCCCTGTGAAAGTACCAGCAATGCACCTTCGTGCAATTCACCAATACGATCACGATCGCCGCTGCCGATAATTCGCCCACGGGCATCCATTACGTTGATATTGGTATCGATGATGCGCATGGTACGTGCCACGATATCCTGCGCCATTTTGGTATCAAGATGCCAGCCAGCCATAAGTCCTCCGTTATGCACGGCTTAGCATAAGGAAGTACGTAACGTACGGCATTGTGCAAATGCCTAAAGGATGATGAAGATGTATGGAGTTGTGGTGAAGTTCACAGATTGTAAGGAGAACCCCTTCCCGTTTTCAGGAAGGGGTTGAGGGAGATTACTGCATTAACAGGTAGATGGTGCTGTCGCCGCGCTGAATGTTCAGTGCCAGCACAGACGGTTTGCTGTCGAGAACTTTACGCAGTTCAGCGATGTTTTTCACTGCCTGCTGGTTCGCGCCAATAATCACATCACCTTTCTTCAGGCCGATCTGCGCAGCCGGAGTGCCCGTTTTCACGTTGTTCACTACCACGCCCTGATCTTTGCCTTTGTTGCTCATCTCAGCGCCTTCAATGCCGTTGAAGATGGAGCTGGAATCAACCTGATTCTGGCTGCTCTGCTGCAGTTCCAGGTTCACGTTAACCTGCTTACCGTCGCGCAGTAAGCCCAGGGTCAGTTTGCTGCCCACCGGCATAGTACCCACCTGAGCACGCAGGGCGGCAAAGCTGCTGATCGGCTTACCGTTCAGTGAGGTGATCACATCACCCGCTTTAATGCCCGCTTTTGCAGCGGAGGAGTTAGGCAGAACCTGGCTTACGAAAGCACCGCGCTGGGCGTCAACTTTCATCGCTTTCGCCAGTTCGGAGTTCAGCTCAGTCCCCATAATACCCAGCTCACCGCGTTTCACCTGGCCGTATTCCACCATCTGCGAGGTCAGGTTTTTCACCATGTTGCTCGGGATAGCAAAACCGATACCGATGTTGCCGCCGTCCGGTGCGAGGATCGCGGTGTTGATACCGATCAGTTCACCGTTCAGGTTAACCAGCGCACCACCGGAGTTACCACGGTTGATCGCTGCATCGGTCTGGATGAAGTTTTCGTAGTTTTCGGCATTCAGGCCGCTACGCCCCAGCGCAGAGACAATCCCGGAAGTTACCGTCTCGCCCAAACCAAACGGGTTACCAATCGCTACGGTGTAATCACCCACGCGCAGTGCATCAGAATCCGCCATCTTAATTGCGGTCAGGTTTTTCGGGTTCTGGATTTGGATCAGCGCGATATCAGAGCGCGGATCTTTGCCAACCATCTTCGCGTCGAACTTACGGCCATCGCTCAGTTGAACTTTAATGACCGTCGCGTTATCAACAACGTGGTTGTTGGTGACGACATAGCCTTTATCGGCATCAATGATGACGCCGGAACCCAGCGCCATGAATTTCTGTTGCTGGCCGCCACCATTACCGCCCTGGCCACCCTGGCAGAACGGAGAGCTCTGGAACGGAGAACCTTCCTGGCAGAACGGAGAATCATCACCGAAGAACTGCTGGAAATTACGCGGCATACGCGGCGTATTAACGGTTGTGCTACCTTCTACGTTAATGCTGACCACTGAAGGCATCACCTTTTCGAGCATCGGTGCAAGGCTTGGCATCTGCTGGGCTGTCGTTGCTGAAGAAGTCTCAGCCGCCGTTGCAGAGAGCGGAGATAACGCCAAACCTAAACTCAGAGCCAGTGCACTCAGTGCTAATGTGGTTTTTTTCATGTATTTCAGTCTCGATTAACAGATAACGCAAAATTGCTGTGTTCTTCAGATTCGTTTTATAGCGCGAAGTTCCGAACTAAAGTTTCTGCAAAAGGTAAAAATTTATTGTTCGTCTTTACAAAAGCCTGGTTATTGTTCTACGGCCATCAGACGTCGGTATTCATCCCACGCATAGAGGTCGGTCATACCGCTGATATAATCCTGCAGCAGGCGGCAACGGTAATAATATTCCCATAGCGGAAACTCAGGAGAATCTGACGGTAATTTACTGACAGCCTCGACATAGGCCAGCCGATGGCGCGTCGAGAGTTTGTGGAATAAGCGCGATTCAATAGGGAAACGTTTCACCCGTTCTTTTTCTACCAGTTCAGTAAAGTCTGATAACGACAGGCTTAATAAAGGACGATAAATCTCTAATAATCCGCTAATGACCCGATAGCCCTGCAATTCAAGCTGCTCGACATCTGGATGGCTAAACACATGTTTTACAGCGACATTTTTATATAGCTTAAGAAGATCGCTGCATTCGCTGGCATCTTCCAATAATGCATGATTAAACGTTCCGGCGAAAATCGCAGGCAGATTATCAATAAATCGTTGTGCCGCGTAGGGTACCAGTTTATTTAGGGTGTTTACCCGTAAATACATAAAAAACTGATCTTCCGTACTGCGGCTTAAACTATTTGAGCGTGATTTTTCCCAGGCATTTTCAACCACTAGCGAAAAGAGCGAACCTTTCTCATGCTGACCCCACGCCTCGTGCAAATGATGATAAAGCTGCTCAACGGTAAATATTCTTTTCTCTACCGCATCTTCAAGGTCTGCCACACAATAGGAGATGTCGTCTGCAGCTTCCATAATCCACGTTAATGGAAAACGACTGTAAAGCGCCAAATTAAGTTCTTTACGCAACCGGGCAATATAGGCTTCTTCAGAAAGATAATAACCCGGCTTTTTCATTAAATAGTGATGTGTCTCAGGCGTTTCGCCACGCCACCACGCTGGACGGGTATATTTTAAAATACCGCCAACCTGCGCACAGGTGAGATTCATCCGCATCAATGTATGCACCAGACGAATGCCTTGTGCATTCCCCTCAAAATGACATAAGTCCTGACGAATCTTGCGCCGCAGCTCGTTAAGCGGTTCTTCCCCGTCCCGTAAACGTAGTGCCGCCACGCTGCAGCGATCGTCAGTCAGAGGCTGGCTTTCGGCATCTTCCGGGTATAAACGCTGGCGAAACCAGTCATTTATCGCCGCTTCGCCAAAATGACCAAACGGCGGATTGCCGATATCGTGCATCAGGCATGACATCTCAACAATGCTTTCAAAAGGTCCGGTCAGTTCATCCAGGCCGTATGCTTCCAGCAATTTAAGCTCTTTCAGACGGCTTAAAATTTCTTTGGCGATGTAGCGCCCCACCTGCTGGACTTCCATCGAGTGGGTAAGACGCGTGCGCACGGCGGCATTGCGCTCCAGTGGAAAAACCTGGGTCTTTTGTTGCAGACGACGAATTGCCGGAGAGTTGATGATACGCCCGCGATCGCTCTCGAAGATCCGCAGGATCTCATGTTCGGTTTTAACGCCCTGCGGTGAACGGTAACGACGATGCCAGTTTATTTTTTTTCGGAAATCAATCTGTGCCATGTCCTCTCCCGCGTGAGAAATACGCTTCCCCGTAAGCGCATGGTAAACTATGCCTTCAAATCGGGCTTATCGCGAGTAAATCTATGAAAATCGGCATCATTGGTGCAATGGAAGAAGAAGTTACGCTGCTGCGTGACAAAATCGAAAACCGTCAAACTATCAGTCTCGGCGGTTGCGAAATCTATACCGGCCAACTGAATGGAACCGAGGTTGCGCTTCTGAAATCGGGCATCGGTAAAGTCGCTGCGGCGCTGGGTGCCACTTTGCTGTTGGAACACTGCAAGCCAGATGTGATTATTAACACCGGTTCTGCCGGTGGCCTGGCACCAACGTTGAAAGTGGGCGATATCGTTGTCTCGGACGAAGCACGTTATCACGACGCGGATGTCACGGCATTTGGTTATGAATACGGTCAGTTACCAGGCTGTCCGGCAGGCTTTAAAGCTGACGATAAACTGATCGCTGCCGCTGAGGCCTGCATTGCCGAACTGAATCTTAACGCTGTACGTGGCCTGATTGTTAGCGGCGACGCTTTCATCAACGGTTCTGTTGGTCTGGCGAAAATCCGCCACAACTTCCCACAGGCCATTGCTGTAGAGATGGAAGCGACGGCAATCGCCCATGTCTGCCACAATTTCAACGTCCCGTTTGTTGTCGTACGCGCCATCTCCGACGTGGCCGATCAACAGTCTCATCTTAGCTTCGATGAGTTCCTGGCTGTTGCCGCTAAACAGTCCAGCCTGATGGTTGAGTCACTGGTGCAGAAACTGGCACATGGCTAAGTCACTGTTCAGGGCGCTGGTCGCCCTGTCTTTTCTCGCGCCACTGTGGCTCAACGCGGCACCGCGCGTCATCACGCTTTCTCCCGCCAACACTGAACTTGCCTTTGCCGCCGGGATCACGCCGGTTGGGGTCAGCAGCTATTCCGACTATCCTCCACAAGCGCAAAAGATTGAGCAGGTTTCCACCTGGCAGGGGATGAATCTGGAACGCATTGTCGCGCTGAAACCCGATCTGGTGATTGCCTGGCGTGGAGGTAATGCCGAGCGGCAGGTTGACCAGCTGGCTTCGCTGGGAATAAAAGTGATGTGGGTCGATGCGACAAGCATTGAACAAATTGCCAATGCGTTACGTCAACTGGCCCCCTGGAGTCCGCAACCGGATAAGGCCGAACAAGCCGCGCAATCCCTGCTGGATCAGTACGCGCAATTGAAAGCGCAATATGCTGATAAACCTAAAAAACGTGTTTTTCTGCAATTCGGCATTAATCCGCCATTTACCAGTGGAAAAGAGTCGATTCAAAACCAGGTACTCGAAGTTTGTGGCGGAGAAAACATCTTTAAAGACAGCCGGGTTCCCTGGCCGCAAGTTAGCCGCGAACAGGTGTTAGCACGCTCGCCACAGGCGATTGTCATTACAGGCGGACCGGACCAAATTCCTAAAATCAAACAATACTGGGGTGAACAGCTCAAAATTCCCGTTATTCCTCTCACGAGTGACTGGTTTGAACGTGCAAGCCCACGTATTATCCTCGCTGCACAACAGCTCTGTAATGCGCTTTCACAGGTAGATTAGCGCCTGACCTTTTTAGGTGCTCAGTGGGGATTGAACAATGCTCGTCTATTGGCTGGATATAGTCGGCACAGCGGTATTTGCCATCTCCGGCGTTTTGTTAGCCGGAAAATTGCGTATGGACCCTTTTGGTGTTCTGGTATTGGGCGTGGTTACCGCAGTAGGCGGCGGAACAATTCGCGACATGGCGCTGGATCACGGCCCGGTATTTTGGGTGAAAGATCCCACCGATCTGGTCGTTGCAATGGTAACCAGCATGCTGACCATCGTGCTGGTGCGCCAGCCAAGACGCTTACCAAAATGGATGTTGCCGGTGCTGGACGCCGTTGGTCTGGCGGTGTTTGTCGGCATTGGCGTGAATAAAGCCTTTAATGCGGAAGCCGGTCCGTTAATCGCGGTTTGTATGGGCGTCATTACTGGCGTTGGCGGCGGGATCATTCGTGATGTTCTGGCCCGCGAAATCCCCATGATTTTACGTACAGAAATCTACGCAACTGCCTGTATTATCGGCGGTATTGTCCACGCTACGGCTTATTACACATTTTCCGTACCACTGGAAACAGCCAGTATGATGGGCATGGTCGTGACGCTATTGATTCGGCTGGCGGCTATTCGTTGGCATCTTAAGCTACCGACGTTTGCGCTGGATGAGAATGGGCGTTGAAGAGAGAAGATGTGCCGGATAATTTATCCGGCACATGAACAACAGATTAGATACTAAAGGAAGAACCGCAACCGCAGGTGCTTTTCGCGTTCGGGTTGGTCACGATGAAACGAGAACCTTCCAGTCCTTCGGTATAGTCAACGGAACCGCCGACCAGATATTGCAGGCTCATCGGATCAACCACCAGGCCAACGCCCTGTTTTTCGATGGTCATATCGCCTTCGTTCACCTGATCATCAAAGGTGAAACCATACTGGAAGCCGCTGCAACCGCCACCGGTGATATACACGCGTAATTTCAGATTCGGGTTATCTTCGTCAGCGATCAGGCTTTTAACTTTGTTGGCTGCTGCGTCGGTAAACTCCAGCGGCAGTGCTACGTCATCACTCATATTTTGCTCCAAACGACATCGGCAATTGGGCAAATTCTAACCCAATAATAATCGCCATTATCTAATACCCTGGTATTTCGTTCAAGTATTCTTGCTGGCTGATGCGGCCTTGCTTCGCGCCAGTTGCTCAGCTTCCTGTTTTGCCAGCGTGCGCGCAAGAATCGCCGAGTATAGCGGTTTCCCGCCGGTAAATTGCGCTAATAGTGTTGCGCCAAGACCGGTAATAATCATTGGCAAAATGAGCTGGTAGTTATCGGTCATCTCCAGAACCAGAATGATCCCCGTTAACGGCGCGCGAATAGATGCCGCCAGTAACGCCCCCATTCCGGCAATAGCAAACGTCCCCGCCTCAAGGTGATATTGCGGAAACAGCTCAACGGCAACCATTCCGAAAGCGGTTCCCAGCACAGTACCCAGCGCCAGCATCGGGGCAAAAATACCGCCCGGCGCGCCGGAAGAGAAGCAGAGTAAGGTGGTAATGACCCGCGCGACGAAGATAAACACCAGCATTCCCATGCTGAAATTCCCCGCGGTAGCGATAGGAATCAGGTTAAAACCGCCGCCCGACGTTGCTGGTGCCACAAACCCCAGCAATCCACACAGACCGCCAATCGCACCGCCCATCAGTACCCATTTGGTAATATTGCCGCCGTGCACACGGTGCAGCAAATCCTGCATCCCCAGCACCCATTTATTAAAAATAGGGCCGAAAATGCCAAAAATAATACCGAGGATCAGATAAAGCCACAGCGTATTAAGCGGCGCGTCAGAAAGTTTACCGACGTCAATCAACGCAACTTCATGATTAAAAATCCGGTACATAATGGTCGACATAATGACGCCAATAAATACCGCTTTAATCGAAATTAACGTATAGCGAAACTGCGGACGCATCTCTTCGATAATAAACAAAATACCCGCCAGCGGCGCGTTAAAGGCCGCCGCCAGACCCGCCGCCGCACCGGTTGCCAACAGCGTATGGCGAGCTTCATCACCTTTCAGGCGGAAAACATCGAGTACCATCCGCCCGATATTACCGCCGATCTGCACGGTTGGCCCTTCGCGCCCCAACACCATGCCTCCGCCGAGTGTCCCCAGCCCGCCAAAGAATTTCACCGGCAATACACGCCACCAGCGAACGGGACGTTGATCTTCCAGCGCCCCTTCAATTTCCGGGATCCCCGAACCACCTGCTTCCGGCGCGTATTTGCGCACTAAAAAGTAGCCGAACATCGCCAGCACCGCCGAACAGAGAAAAGCGACGGTTAACAGTAGCGGATAATTATCAGCAGTATGTACCAGCGCCCCCATACGTTGGTTCTGCAACCAGGCGACACCTTTGTCAAAAGCAACCGCAGCCAGCCCGACAAGCGTGCCGACGACTGCCGCCATAAACAAAATGGCTAACGGGGTTTTATCGCGCTCAAGAAGTTGGCGAATCAGTTGTCTGCGTCGCAGGCGCGCGGCCTGCGGTGTTTCTAAAGAGGGAGTATCAGTTTTCATCCAATGATCACTTATTGGTCATACAAATAAGATGACGGCATTTTACTCGCACGTTCCATGAAAATCCTTTGCAAAGCGTAATGTTTCAAATGCACAAAACTTTTATACTCTAAGAAATCAGGATTGCACCAGTACAAGCAGCCTGATGTTTGACGAGTATTTAACTTGTTATGAATAACATAGAATAGCAGCCATTCACTTTTTCTACGAATCAGGAACCCTCCATGAGTAAGTCTGAAAATCTTTACAGCGCAGCGCGCGAGCTGATCCCTGGCGGTGTGAACTCCCCTGTTCGCGCCTTTACTGGCGTGGGCGGCACTCCACTGTTTATCGAAAAAGCGGACGGCGCTTATCTGTACGATGTTGATGGCAAAGCCTATATCGATTATGTCGGTTCCTGGGGGCCGATGGTGCTGGGCCATAACCATCCGGCGATCCGCAATGCCGTGATTGAAGCCGCCGAGCGTGGTTTAAGCTTTGGTGCACCAACCGAAATGGAAGTGAAAATGGCGCAACTGGTGACCGAACTGGTCCCGACCATGGATATGGTGCGCATGGTGAACTCCGGCACTGAAGCGACAATGAGCGCCATCCGCCTGGCCCGTGGTTTTACCGGTCGCGACAAAATTATTAAATTTGAAGGATGCTACCACGGTCACGCTGACTGCCTGCTGGTGAAAGCCGGTTCTGGCGCACTCACGTTAGGTCAGCCAAACTCGCCGGGCGTTCCGGCAGATTTCGCCAAACATACCTTAACCTGTACTTATAACGATCTGGCTTCTGTACGCGCCGCGTTTGAGCAATACCCGCAAGAGATTGCCTGTATTATCGTCGAGCCGGTGGCAGGCAATATGAACTGTGTTCCACCGCTGCCAGACTTCCTGCCAGGTCTGCGCGCGCTGTGCGACGAATTTGGCGCGTTGCTGATCATCGATGAAGTGATGACCGGTTTCCGCGTAGCGCTAGCTGGCGCACAGGATTATTACGGCGTAGTGCCAGATTTAACCTGCCTCGGAAAAATCATCGGCGGTGGAATGCCGGTAGGCGCATTCGGTGGTCGTCGTGATGTAATGGATGCGCTGGCCCCGACGGGTCCGGTCTATCAGGCGGGTACGCTTTCCGGTAACCCGATTGCGATGGCAGCCGGTTTCGCCTGTCTGAATGAAGTCGCGCAGCCGGGCGTTCACGAAACGCTGGATGAGCTGACAACACGTCTGGCAGAAGGTCTGCTGGAAGCGGCAGAAGAAGCCGGAATTCCGCTGGTGGTAAACCACGTTGGCGGCATGTTCGGTATTTTCTTTACCGACGCCGAGTCCGTGACGTGCTATCAGGATGTGATGGCCTGTGACGTCGAGCGCTTTAAGCGTTTCTTCCATATGATGCTGGATGAAGGTGTTTACCTGGCACCGTCAGCGTTTGAAGCGGGCTTTATGTCTGTGGCGCACAGCAGGGAAGATATCAATAACACCATCGATGCTGCACGTCGGGTATTTGCGAAGTTGTGATAATTTTGCCTCGCCCACCGGGCGAGGCATTCTATTAACGGCTCTGCTTTCTCAGCAAATAGATAAAATATGGCGCGCCGATAAAGGTCGACAGCAGCCCCGCCGGGATCTGGAATGGAAACAGCACCATCCGCCCACACCAGTCAGCGAATACCAGCAGTAAACCACCCACCAGCGCCGAAATTACGATGTGTGGCATCGTCCGTCGAAAACCCATCATCCGCGCAATATGCGGTGCCATTAAACCAACAAAACTCAACGGTCCAATAGTCATCGTCGCGGTCGCCGTCAGGCAAGCCGCTAACAGCAGCAGCGCAATTCGCGTCGGCGTCAGCGCCATTCCTACGGCTCGGGCGGTATCACCACCCAGCGGTAAAATGGTCAGCCAGCGGCGGTACAGCGGGGTAATCGCCAGCAAAATCACCATCACAATTCCGGTACGCCAGACCTGCGCATCGGTCGCGTTGTAGGTCGAACCGGAAATCCAGGTCAGCACTTGCGCCATTCGCGGGTCACCGCTCGCCTGCAACATCATCAAAAGCATGGTGAATGCGGTACTTAACGCCATCCCCGCCAGTAACATACGGTGTGGGGAAAATCCACCGCGCCCGGCGGCGATCATAATAATCAACAGCGTCACCGCCGCACCGATACTTCCCGCGGGTAACAGCCAGCCAAAAGCATTACCCGGTACCAGAAACAGCATCAGTACCACGCCAAACGCTGCGCCGGAGCTAATCCCCAGCACTTCCGGGCTTGCCATCGGGTTGCCGGTCAGTCGCTGAATAATACAGCCCGCCACCGCCAGCATGACGCCCGCAAATAGCGCCGCCATAATTCGCGGCCAGCGCCAGGGCATTAAATCATCGAGCAACGCCCCGCTCGCCCACGTCCAGCCGTGCGCATCACGACCAAACGACAGCGCCACCACCACAGCCATCAACAGCAGCACGCCGCCCGCGAGGGCAAACGCCAGCACATGTTGGCGTTCAGCCGCGACACGATCGTTGACCTTCATATCCGGCGCGCTAATGCTGCGTAAACGCGGCAACAGCCACAGTAGCAGCGGCGCACCGATCAACGCAGTGACCGAACCGGTGGACACTTCCATCCACACACGAGTCAGCCAGAGGATGATTTGATCGGAAAGCCAGAGGATCAGCGCACCAATCAACGACGCCAGCATCAGTCGCGGCAGCAGACGCCGCGCCCCCAGCATTTTTGCCAGCAGCGGCGCGAACAACCCGATAAAGCCGATAATCCCCACTGCGTTCACCAGCAGCGCACTGATGACTATCGCCAGCGACAGCGCCGCCAGACGCGCGAGCGACAAGGCCAGCCCGAGATTGCGCGCCACGCCATCATCAAGCCCCATCAGGGTTAACGGACGAAGTAGCAGCAACGTCAGCATCACACCGCCCAGCAACTGCGGCCATAAACGCTCAACACCGCCCCAGTCGGTTTGCGTCAGCGTTCCGGTGCTCCACAGGAACATGCTTTGCAGTTGGTCATGGTGGAAGATAACCAGTAACTGATTGATTGCCCCACAATAAAGGCTCACTACCAGCCCCGCGAGGATCAGCGTTACCGGCGAAAGCCGTTTCCCCCACGCGACGCCAAAGACGATTAAGCCAACAACGCAAGCGCCCGCCAGCGCAGCAAACTGACTCGCCATCGCCCCTGGGATCGCCCAGAGCGTAGTGACGGTAATCCCCAGTTGCGCGCCTGTAGCAACGCCAAGTGTCGTCGGTTCCGCCAGCGGGTTACGCAGCACTTGCTGAAACAGCACGCCCACCAGCCCCAGGCCCGCGCCCACCAGCAGCGAAATCGCCAGACGCGGCAACAAGCTGTAGTGAAAAATCATCTGCTCGATGACGTCAATATCCGGCGACCAGGCAGCCTGCGCCCACTGGCTACGCGGCAGCGCCTGCGAGAAGTTCATCCAGGTGAGCGCCGTAGCGACAATCACTAACAGCGCCAGCAATAACGCCGGGAAAAGCGCAATTCGTTTACTCACGCTTTACCTCCGATGGCGTTATCCAGAACGCGCACAAAGTGCATTGCCGAGAGCGTCGCACCATAAAACCAGACTGCAGGTACGCGCTGAAAGCGTCCGGCGCGGACAAACGGCATGGCCTGCCACAGCGGCGTTGCCATTAGCGCATCCATGTCTTTGCTGTTGTCATGATCAAAACAGAGCACATCAACATCTTTATACGCCGCCAGACGATCGATACTGACGGCGGTGCTGCCCCAGAAGTTGGTTTCCCCTTGCCAGGCATTTGGGATACCGTACTCATCAAGAATTTCCTGGAACAAGCTGTTTGGACCGAAGACCAACATATGGCGCGGATCGATAAGCGTCGTCAGCAATAACGGGCGTGCACCACGCTTCACAAAGCGGGGTTTCATGCTGCGGATAAAGTCTTCATATTGCGCTAAATGCGTTTCTGCTGCGCTTTGCAGGTTAAGTAAATCCGCCATTTCCGTCAGCGATTTACGCGCCATCGCCAGCGGCTGTTTGCCGTCGCTGAAGTTAAAACCACGCCCCGGCGCAATACGAGCCAGCATTTCTGGTGAAGGGCCATATCCTGCCGACCAGACCATAAACGACGGTTTCATTTCGGTCAGCAGTTCAAGGTTAGGTTCTGTACGCAAACCAACGTCAATCACTGAGTCCGGCAATGGCGGTTCGCTAACCCACAGGCGATAGTTGATGGTGTCCGCCACGCCGTAAGGCACGATGCCGAGCGCCAGCAGTAATTCCACCGGCAACCACTCCAGCGCCACAATACGATTGGGATCAATAGCCGCCGCGTGGGCGGTATTCATCTGCCATAACAACGGAGAAAGCGCCATCGCCGTTAACAGTCGACGGCGCGAAATAAGAGGTAAGCCGCTCATCAATAAACAAAACTCACAGGTGCAGCACCCGCCGGATGCGGCAAAATACCCATCGGGATGCCATAAATCATTTCGAGGGTTTCGCCGCGCATAATTTCCGCAGGCGTTCCCTGAGCAATCATTTCACCGCCGCGCAGGGCGACCAGATAATCACAGTAACGCGCAGCCATATTGATATCGTGCAGCACGGCAATGACCGTCAGGCCACGTTCCTGACTTAAACGATGCACCAGTGCCAGCACATCAACCTGGTGAGCGATATCCAGCGCCGAGGTTGGCTCGTCGAGCAACAGACAACGGCTATCCTGCGCCACCAGCATGGCGATCCACGCCCGCTGACGTTCGCCGCCAGAGAGGCTATCGACCAGCCGATGCGCCAGCGGTTTTAAGCCAACCAGCGAGATAGCTTCCTCGACTTTTTCGCGATCTGCCGCCCCAAAGCGCCCCAGCGCGCCATGCCACGGGTAACGACCAATCGCCACCAGTTCACGCACGGTCATCCCTTCTGCCGGAGGAAGCTGCTGCGGCAAATAAGCCACTTTGCGGGCGAACGCTTTGCTGCTCCAGTTTTCCAGCGGCTGGGCATCAAGAAGAATCTCCCCTTCTGACGGAGGCTGATGACGGCCAAGCATTTTGAGCAGAGTGGATTTACCAGAACCGTTGTGACCAATCAGACCGGTCACTTTCCCAGCAGGAAAGGTTAACGACAGCGGATGCAAAAGCGTGCGCCCGGGCACACGAAAGGAGATATTACGCAGTGCAAAAGTGGTATCGGAATGATTCGTGTATTCCTGCATAACAGCCAACTTGTGAAATGGGCACGGAAATCCGTGCCCCAAAAGAGAAATTAGAAACGGAAGGTTGCGGTTGCAACGACCTGACGTTCTGCGCCCCAGAAGCAGCCATAAGTGTTAAAGCAGCTGGCGACGTATTCACGATCGAACAGGTTGTTAACATGCAGCGCCACGTTGGAGCCCGCCATGCCGACTCGCGCCAGATCATAACGCACTAACGCATCCACGACCGTATAACTTCCCACTTTAAAGGAGTTAGCCGGATCACCATAGCTGGAGCCAGTATAACGACCACCGGTGCCCAGCGTCAGACCTGAAAGCGGACCGTCAAAGAAGGTATAGTCAGCCCACAGCGAAGCCATGTGTTTTGGCACCTGTGCCGGCGTATTGCCTTTATAGGTAGTATCGGTGGTGTATTCCGCATCGGTGTAAGTATAAGAACCGACTACGTTAACACTCGCCGACAGCGCCGCTTTCGCTTCGATTTCTACGCCACGTGCGCGGATCTCGCCACCTTCAACCGAGAAGAAGGAACCCTCAGGGTCCGCCATCAGGTTGTTGGTTTTAGTGAGATTATACACGGCACCAGTAACTACAATCGGACGATCTTCCGGTACATATTTCACGCCGACTTCATACTGCTTACCTTTAGACGGTGCGAAAATATTACCATCCTTCCCAACTTGCGAAGAAGGTTCAAACGATTCGCTATAGCTGAAGTAAGGTGTTACGCCATTATCAAACAGGTAGTTAACACCACCACGCCAGGTAAACTGTTTGTCATCACGTTTATCGGTCGTCCCGGCAACGCGGTTAAGAGATTCTTGATCTGCCCAGTCATAACGACCGCCCAGGGTGACCAGCACTTTATCCCACTGCGCCTGATCCTGAACATAAACGCCCGTTTGTTTCTGTTTATTCAGAATGCGGTAAGGGCCGGAGTTTGCCGGATCTTTGGCATTGAAGTCGAAATCGGTATTCACCGGATTGTACAGATTGAGCAGTGGCACAGAGTCGTCGTAACCAAACCAGGCGTTGATGTCATTACGCATACGCATAAAGTCGACACCGGTCAGCAGGGTGTGGTCGATATCGCCAGTGGCAAACTTGCTCTGCAACTGGGTATCAACAGAGAAGTTTTGCAGCTTCTCATCATCAACGACGTATTTACGTGCCAGATAATGGCCTTTATCCGCTGGCGCTAATGCCGCACACTGTTTGCTGTAAGCATTCGCCGGATCGGAGCAGACGCCGTAACCATAAACGCTGTTTTGCGAGGTTTTGTTTTCAGCAAAGCGCAGGTTCTGACGCACAGTAAAGGTGTCGTTAAATTCGTGATCGAAGCTGTAGCCCACCATCTTCTCATTACGTGAATAGGTGTTGTTCTTCGCCCCTTCATTAAAGTCTGTCGGCAGACGCTTACCGTTCGGCAGCGGCTCAACGGTTCCCTCTTTCGGCAACCAGCCGTAATAACCGGTTTCCGGCTCGTTCTGGAAGTAAGAAAGGAAGGTGAAATTGGTTTTATCATCCGGACGCCAAGTGAACGCCGGTGCAATAGCATAACGCTGCTCTTCTGACCCTTTCTGCTGGGCATTGGCAGAACGCGCAAGGCCGGTCAGGCGATAAGAGTAAACGCCGTCATCATCCAGTGCATCGCTAAAGTCAAAACCAGTCTGGAACAGGCTGTCAGTACCGGCTTTAAACTGAACTTCTTTCAGCGGTTCGGTGGTCGGACGCTTGCTGACCATATTCAACAGGCCGCCAGGACTGCTTTTACCGTAAAGCACGGAAACCGGGCCACGCATAATTTCAGCGCGTTCCAGCATATACGGATCAATGACCGCATCGTTATAGAAGTTGCCCTGCAACTTCAGGCCATTCAGATAGTTATTCTGGCTTTGGCCTTCTGCCGCAAAACCGCGAATGATCAGGTGGTCATAGGTGTTGGATGCGCCACGCGTACCAACAGAGACACCCGGCGTGTAGCTAAGCGCTTCTTTCACCGACTTAGGCTGATGCAGCGCCATCTCTTCAGCGGTCACAACAGAAATAGACTGTGGCACTTTTTGAATCGGCGTATCGGTTTTAGTGCCGGTAGCTGACTGTCGCGCCGCAATAGTTGCAGCAGGCCCCCATGCGCTTTCTTGCGGCGCAGGTGCAGCGGTAACGGTGATAGTGTCTTCTTTCGGTTCAACCGCTGCCTGTGCATAAACAGACATGCCGCTAACCGCTGTGGCTACTACAACTGCGATTTTACGCAGTGAGTGTTTTGGCTGAGCAGTTTTGGAACGCGCCATTGGTATATCTCTGATGTAAAGTGAATGATAACGTAAACGAGAATGATTATTATAAAGGTAAGATAATATTCGAAACGCTGGCGGGTTCGCAAGCGGTACGCAATCTGAGCGTTCCTGAAGGGTTAATAAACAACCAGATGAAAAGAAAGGGTTAATACTTTAGGTGGGATGTTATTTTACCGGATGGCAACTCGCCATCCGGTATGTCACGTTTAGACGTTAATTACTACCAAACATATCTTTAATCCAACCGGCTACACCGTCGCTGTCTTTCTGCTCTTGCTGAGCAGGTTGCTGTTGCGGCTGTTGCTGCGGCTGAGAAGACTGATCAAACGGATTGCCTGACGGCTGCTGCTGCATCTCACTCTGCTGGCACAGCGATTGCGGATCGCTGGTCCAGACCGGCAAGACACGCATGCCACCGCTGCAAACAAAGTTGCCGTCGTAGTCCACGCCCATATCTGCAATATCTTCTGGCGGAACAAGATTCAGCGGCGTTGGCGTCTGGTTAGCCAGATAACGCTGATAAATCGACATTGCCCCGCTGGCACCATACAGTTTGGTCGGCTGGTTGTTATCACGGCCGACCCAGGTGATGGTCACCGTGCTGCCGTCAATGCCCGCAAACCATGTATCTACGTTATTGTTGGTAGTCCCTGTTTTCCCTGCCAGATGCAGGTTCGGGTATTTCGCCCCAAGCTGACGACCCGTACCACGTTGTACCACCTGCTGCATGGTCCATAGTGTCAGATACGCCGCCTGTGCCGGAACAGCGCGTTCTGCCTGCGGGAAGCTCTGATACAGCACCTTACCATCTTCCGCGATTACCGAACGCAGCGCAGAAAGCGGTGCACGGTTACCACCGCTGGCGATGGTCTGGAATGCCTGCGCCACTTCGATTGGCGTTAAGTTCAACGCCCCCAGCAGCATTGCCGGAACCGGATGCAACTGATCTTTCGGTACGCCCAGTTTAATCCAGGTATCCGTAACCGTAGGCAGCCCCAGCGCCATCCCCAGATTTACCGTCGGCACGTTCATCGAACGGGTCAACGCATCCACCAGCATCACTCTGCCGCTTTCGCTATAACGACGGTCATCGTTCTGCGGTGACCAGACCTGGCCATTCGGCTGACGTAGCGCGATTGGCGCATCCGCAATCCACGTATTCAGACGATAGATTTTCGGCTGGCTTAAAGCCGTCAGATAAGTCGCTGGTTTTGCAAGGGAACCAATCGAACGCCGCGCCTGCATCGCACGGTTGTAGCCCGCAAACTGCGGCTCAGAACCTCCGACCATCGCACGAACTTCACCACTAAAGCGGTCGACGACCACAATCGCGGTTTCCAGATCGCTCAACTTACGCTGTTTCTTCAGTGCAGGAATGCCTTCCACGGCGGCTTTTTCTGCCGCGTCCTGGGCCACCGAGTCAAAGGTAGTGAAGATCTTCACGCCGGAGAGATCTTTTACCTTATCGCCTAATTTAGCCTGAAGCTCCTGACGCACCAGTTGCATAAAGGCTGGCTGAGGAGAGATCACCCCACCGCGCGGCTGAACACCCAGCGGACGCGCACTCAACATGTCATAGAGTTCTTGATCAATAATCTGTTGCTGTTGCAGCAGACGCAGTACCAGATTACGTCGCTCCAGCGCCAGTTTCGGGTTACGCCACGGGTTGTAGATGGACGCTCCTTTCACCATACCGACTAACAGCGCCTGCTGATCGAGGCTCAATTCTTCTACCGGGCGACCAAAGTAATACAAGCTCGCCAGCGGGAAGCCGCGGATTTCGTTGTCGCCGCTCTGACCGAGATACACCTCGTTCATATACAGCTCAAGAATACGGTCTTTGCTGTAACGCGCGTCCATGATCAGCGCCATGTAGGCTTCATTCGCTTTACGCCAATAAGAGCGCTCGCTGGAGAGGAACAGGTTTTTCACCAGCTGTTGCGTCAGCGTACTCGCCCCCTGCACCGTGCGTCCGGCTGTCAGGTTTGCCAGCACCGCACGTCCGATGGAGTAGAGACTGATCCCATCATGCTCGTAAAAATGACGGTCTTCTGTCGCCAGCAAAGTATCCACCAGCAAATCCGGGAAACCACTGCGCGGCACAAACAGACGTTGCTCACCGTTTGGTGAGGAGATCATGGTGATCAGGCGCGGATCAAGACGGAAGAAACCGAACTGACGGTTGTTCTCCATATTGACGATGGTCGCCAGATGATCGCCATCAAAGGTCAGACGCGCACGCACCTGCCCTTCTTTGCTGTCCGGGAAATCAAACGGACGGCGGATCATCTCAATGCTGTTAGCCTGCACAGTAAATTCGCCAGGACGGGTCATTTTCGACACCTGACGATACTGTGTTGCCTCCAGCAGCTTCACCATCTCGTTCTTGCTGATGGTCATGTCTGGCTCAAGGTTGACCATTCGACCATAAACTGCCGCAGGCAGTTGCCAGACCTTGCCATCAATACGGCTACGAATTTTTTGATCGAGATAAACGCCGTAAATGGCGATCAGCACGGCAAAAACGATAGCCAGTTTTAACAGCAGCCATAGCCAGCCGCGTTTGCCACGAGGCTTACGCCCTTTGCCTTTGCCCTTACCTTTGCGCGGCATCGGTTCTTCATCCTCATAGTCATCATAATCGTCGTAATCATCGTCATCTTCGTAACGACGACGGCTTACCTTTTGTTTGACCGGACGCGTCGGTTTCCCTTTGCGTCCAATTGGCTCGCGGTCATTCCCGGCCATGCTTTTTCTCCGCAATATTCAGGCGCAAAAGCCCGATTTTCTGTTCTTCTGTTACAAGACAGAAGAAGATATCTCTCAAAATTTGTGCTCGATCGGTCCCCTCTCCCACAGGGAGAGGGAGAAAACCAACCTTACGAATACTTTTTCGTCCGTCGCGTCGGTGCCGTGTTTGCCGGGTCGTCCGGCCAGACGTGTTTGGGATAACGCCCTTTCATCTCCTTTTGCACCTCACGATACGCCCCTTTCCAGAAGGCCCCCAAATCACGCGTGATTTGCAGCGGCCTTTGGGCAGGGGAAAGCAACTCCAGCACCAGCGGCACGCGCCCCTGGGCGATCGTCGGATTGGTGGCCTCACCAAACATCTCCTGCATTCTCACCGCCAGCGCGGGCGGGTTATCTTCATGATAACGAATGGCGATCCGGCTTCCCGTCGGCACAGTGTAATGCGCAGGCAATTCACTATCCAGACGTTGCTGCATTCCCCAATCAAGTAATCCGCGTAGTGCCTGATAAATGTCGAGTGATTTCAGGCCGCGTAGTGAATGTACACCGGCCATATGTGGCAGCAGCCACGTTTCCAGCGTCGCCAACAAACTTTCATCATCAACCGCTGGCCAGTCATATTCTGGCAACCACTTTCCGGCGCATAACAAACGCAAGCGTAGCTGTTCCGCTTCCGCCGTCCAGTTGAGCACGCTTAAACCTTTATCACGGATGCCGTTAAGCATCGCCTGATGCAACTCGTCTTCTGACGGTTTCGCCAACGGCTGCACTTTCACCGTCAACTGACCGATTTGCAGCCGACGCCAGGCTTTCAGCGTACCTTGCGCGTCATCCCATTCCACGGTGTCAGATTGCTGCACCAGCTGCGGACAGCGTTGTACTAATTCATCAATATCGACCGGTAACGCCAGTAAAATCCGCGCATCCGGCGAGGCGCTGCCCTGCAATAATAACGGCGCGATCAACCATTCGTGGCGACTTAGCGCGTCGTCGGCATCAAGCATCGCCCCCATGCCGTTTGCCAGTTGATAGCGTCCATCTTGCCCACGGCGGCGAGCAATGCGATCGGCAAACGCCCCGGCAAGTAGCGGCGCGATAAGCGAACTGTCTGCCTCACCGCCGCGTACGTTTAAGCGTTTTAACAGTTGCTGACTACGTTGCTGCCAGGCTGGTTGATTGCGCGAAAACGCCACGCCCAGGTCACTATTGCCCATCCGTGGCGGCTCTTCGAGAATGGCGGCAATTTTTGCCGCGGTAGCAGCTTCGTCGTCGCTCTTTGCGCTAACCAGCATTGCCGCTAAACGCGGATCGTTACCCAGCGCTGCCATTTTTTGCCCCTGCGCACTAAGCCGTTCACCGTCCAGCGCCCCCAGCATCTTTAACAGGCGTTTCGCGGCCAGTAAATTCACTGCTGGCGGTTGATCCAGCCAGCTCATCTGCGCCGGATCGCTGCATCCCCATTGCAGTAATTCCATCAGCAAACCGGAAAGATCGCTTTGTAATATTTCCGGTTCACTTTGCGCCGCGGCGCGTTCTGCTTGTTCCTTGGCGATTAAATGCAGGCAGATACCCGGCTCCAGACGCCCGGCGCGCCCGGCACGCTGCGTCATGGATGCCTGGCTAACGCGTTGAGTAATCAGTCGCGTAAGCCCCGTGCGCGGATCAAAACGCGCCACACGCTCCTGGGCACAATCCACCACCAGACGAATACCTTCGATGGTTAAACTGGTTTCAGCAATATTGGTCGCCAGCACCACTTTGCGCATCCCTTGCGGTGCCGGAAGGATCGCTTTTCGCTGATCGTTCAGCGACAACGCGCCATACAGTGGGCAGAGCAACACATCACTGCCGATGCGCGAAGCCAGTTGTTCCTGCACACGCTGAATTTCTCCGACGCCAGGTAAAAATAACAGTAATGATCCACTTTCCTGACGCAGCATTTCGGCGGTGGCAACCGCGACGGCTTCGTCAAAACGCTGATGCGCGGGCAGCGGTAAATAACGGTGTTCAACCGGAAACGAGCGCCCTTCTGAGATGACGACGGGCGCTTCTGGCAGCATTTGCTGCAAGCGGTCGTTGTCCAGCGTAGCCGACATAATCAGCAGTTTAAGGTCATCACGCAGACCTTGTTGCACATCGAGTAACAGCGCCAACGCCAAATCCGCCTGCAAGCTACGCTCATGAAATTCATCAAGGATCACCAATCCAACACCGCTCAACTCAGGGTCACGCTGGATCATCCGCGTCAGCACGCCTTCGGTAACTACTTCCAGGCGGGTATTCGGCCCGACGCAGTTTTGCGCACGCATCCGGTAGCCAACGGTATCGCCTGGCTTTTCGTTAAGCAGCTCCGCCAGCCGTTGCGCGACGTTACGCGCCGCCAGACGACGCGGCTCCAGGAGGATAATTTTCCCGTTAATGCCGGGATGCGCCAGCAGTTGCAGCGGCAGCCAGGTTGATTTCCCGGCCCCGGTCGGCGCACTTAATAATACCTGCGGCGCACAATCGAGAGCGGTAAGTAATTCAGGTAAGACGGCAGCAACGGGCAACGACGACACAAAACGCTCCAGAGGGTTAACATTCTTCGCGCCACATTGTAGCATCGCGGTAATTCATAACCGAGTGCCTCACATGTCTGACCCGCAACGTCTGTTCTTTGCTATCGACTTACCTGCAGAAATCCGCGAACAGATTATCCACTGGCGCGCCACACACTTCCCACTTGAGGCGGGACGTCCGGTCGCCGCCGATAATTTGCATCTGACTCTGGCATTTTTAGGCGAAGTGAGCGCAGAGAAAGAGAAGGCGCTTTCTCTTTTAGCCGGACGGATTCGTCAACCTGGTTTCACACTCACGCTTGATGACGCCGGCCAATGGCTGCGTTCGCGTGTGGTGTGGTTAGGGATGCGTCAGCCGCCACGCGGCTTAATCCAGCTGGCGAATATGCTCCGTTCACAGGCTGCCCGCAGCGGTTGTTTTCAAAGCAATCGTCCGTTTCATCCACATATTACCTTATTGCGCGACGCCAGCGAGGCGGTGACAATCCCGCCGCCAGGTTTTAACTGGTCATATGCGGTGACGGAGTTCACCCTTTACGCCTCCTCGTTTGCCCGTGGACGCACACGCTACACACCGCTAAAACGCTGGGCGCTAACGCAATAACAAGGATTGTCGCAATGGAATTTTCTCCCCCTCTACAGCGCGCGACGCTAATTCAGCGTTACAAACGTTTTTTAGCCGATGTGATCACACCCGATGGTCGCGAATTAACGCTACACTGCCCGAATACGGGTGCGATGACCGGTTGTGCAACGCCTGGCGATACCGTCTGGTATTCGACTTCAGACAACACCAAACGGAAATACCCACACACCTGGGAATTAACTCAAAGCCAGAGCGGCGCATTTATTTGCGTCAACACGCTTTGGGCTAACAGGTTGACGAAAGAGGCTATCCTTAATGAATCAATTTCAGAACTGTCAGGCTATAGCTCGCTGAAAAGCGAAGTAAAATACGGCGCAGAACGCAGCCGTATTGACTTTATGTTGCAGGCGGATTCGCGTCCAGACTGCTATATTGAAGTGAAATCGGTTACGTTAGCGGAGAACGAACAGGGATATTTTCCCGATGCGGTCACTGAACGAGGTCAGAAACACCTTCGGGAGTTGATGAGCGTAGCGGCTGAAGGCCAGCGTGCGGTTATCTTTTTCGCCGTGCTGCATTCAGCCATTACACGGTTTTCACCCGCGCGCCACATCGATGAGAAATACGCGCAACTATTGTCAGAAGCTCAACAGAGGGGGGTAGAAATTCTGGCTTACAAAGCGGAAATTTCTGCTGAAGGCATGGCTCTTAAAAAATCACTGCCGGTTACATTGTAGTAAAGTAAGTAACTGGTTAATTTACATTCTGGTCGCGTGCGCAAATACGCTTTTCCTCACACAGTTGTCAAGTGTTACGTTTAGATAATTGCTATCCGGAAAAGCATCTGCTATTTATAGCGGCCTCATTTTTCCCCCGAACATGGGGATCGATAGTGCGTGTTAAGGAGAAGCAACATGCAAGAAGGGCAAAACCGTAAAACATCGTCCCTGAGTATTCTCGCCATCGCTGGGGTGGAACCATATCAGGAGAAGCCGGGCGAAGAGTATATGAATGAAGCCCAGCTGGCGCACTTCCGTCGTATTCTGGAAGCATGGCGTAATCAACTCAGGGATGAAGTCGATCGCACCGTTACACATATGCAGGATGAAGCAGCCAACTTCCCGGACCCGGTAGACCGTGCAGCCCAGGAAGAAGAGTTCAGCCTCGAACTGCGTAACCGCGATCGCGAGCGTAAGCTGATCAAAAAGATCGAGAAGACGCTGAAAAAAGTGGAAGACGAAGATTTCGGCTACTGCGAATCCTGCGGTGTTGAAATTGGTATTCGCCGTCTGGAAGCGCGCCCGACAGCCGATCTGTGCATCGACTGCAAAACGCTGGCTGAAATTCGCGAAAAACAGATGGCTGGCTAATTACAGCCGTTCCATCACGTTTACCACAGGCGGGAAATGCTCCCGCCTTATTTTTTGTTCAAAGAGATGACAGACACACACTATATTGGCCGCTTCGCCCCCTCTCCTTCCGGCGAGCTTCATTTTGGTTCTCTGATTGCTGCGCTTGGCAGCTATTTGCAGGCTCGCGCCCGGCAAGGTCGCTGGCTGGTACGCATAGAAGATATCGACCCGCCTCGTGAAGTTCCCGGTGCCGCAGAAACTATCCTGCGCCAGCTGGAACATTACGGCCTGCACTGGGACGGCGATGTTCTCTGGCAATCGCAACGTCACCACGCCTATCGCGAAGCACTCGCCTGGTTACATGAGCAAGGACTAAGTTATTACTGCACCTGCACGCGTGCACGTATTCAAAGCATTGGCGGTATTTACGACGGTCATTGCCGGGAATTGCATCATGGACCAGGCAACGCCGCAGTGCGTATCCGCCAGCAGCATCCGGTCACCCAGTTTACTGACCTGCTGCGAGGCATTATTCACGCCGACGAAAAACTGGCACGGGAAGATTTTATTATTCATCGCCGTGATGGTTTGTTTGCCTATAACCTGGCGGTGGTGGTGGATGATCACTTCCAGGGCGTGAGCGAAATTGTCCGCGGGGCAGATTTGATCGAACCGACAGTGCGGCAAATCTCGCTGTACCAGCTTTTTGGCTGGAAAGTGCCAGATTACATTCATCTGCCGCTGGCGCTTAATCCACAAGGCGCTAAACTTTCCAAGCAGAATCATGCGCCTGCGTTGCCGAAAGGCGATCCACGTCCGGTACTAATCGCGGCACTTCAATTTCTGGGTCAGCAGGTAGAAGCACACTGGCAGGATTTCAGCGTCGAACAAATCCTTCAGTCAGCCGTCAAAAACTGGCGGCTTACCGCAGTGCCTGAGTCGGCAATTGTAAATTCAACATTCTCAAATGCGTCATGCTGAGCTATGATTAGCCGCTATTTTTTTGTCCTGAATGATGTTTGACACTACCGAGGTGTACTATTTTTACCCGAGTCGCTAATTTTTGCCGCAAGGTGCTAAGCCGCGAGGAAAGCGAGGCTGAACAGGCAGTCGCCCGTCCACAGGTGACGGTGATCCCGCGTGAGCAGCATGCTATTTCCCGCAAAGATATCAGTGAAAATGCCCTGAAGGTAATGTACAGGCTCAATAAAGCGGGATACGAAGCCTGGCTGGTTGGCGGCGGCGTGCGCGACCTGTTACTCGGCAAAAAGCCGAAAGATTTTGACGTAACCACTAACGCCACGCCTGAGCAGGTGCGCAAACTGTTCCGTAACTGCCGCCTGGTAGGTCGCCGTTTCCGTCTGGCTCATGTGATGTTTGGCCCGGAGATTATCGAAGTTGCAACCTTCCGTGGACACCACGAAGGTAACGTCAGCGACCGCACGACCTCCCAACGCGGGCAAAACGGCATGTTGCTGCGCGACAACATTTTCGGCTCCATCGAAGAAGACGCCCAGCGCCGCGATTTCACTATCAACAGCCTGTATTACAGCGTAGCGGATTTTACCGTCCGTGATTACGTTGGCGGTATGAAGGATCTGAAGGACGGCGTTATCCGTCTGATTGGTAACCCGGAAACGCGCTACCGTGAAGATCCGGTACGTATGCTGCGCGCGGTACGTTTTGCCGCCAAATTGGGTATGCGCATCAGCCCGGAAACCGCAGAACCGATCCCTCGCCTCGCTACCCTGCTGAACGATATCCCACCGGCACGCCTGTTTGAAGAATCGCTTAAACTGCTACAAGCGGGCTACGGTTACGAAACCTATAAGCTGTTGTGTGAATATCATCTGTTCCAGCCGCTGTTCCCGACCATTACCCGCTACTTCACGGAAAATGGCGACAGCCCGATGGAGCGGATCATTGAACAGGTGCTGAAGAATACCGATACGCGTATCCATAACGATATGCGCGTGAACCCGGCGTTCCTGTTTGCCGCCATGTTCTGGTACCCACTGCTGGAGACGGCACAGAAGATCGCCCAGGAAAGCGGCCTGACCTATCACGACGCTTTCGCGCTGGCGATGAACGACGTGCTGGACGAAGCCTGCCGTTCACTGGCAATCCCGAAACGTCTGACGACGTTAACCCGCGATATCTGGCAGTTGCAGTTGCGTATGTCCCGACGTCAGGGTAAACGCGCATGGAAACTGCTGGAGCATCCTAAGTTCCGTGCGGCTTATGACCTGTTGGCCTTGCGAGCTGAAGTTGAACGTAACGCTGAACTGCAGCGTCTGGTGAAATGGTGGGGTGAGTTCCAGGTTTCCGCGCCACCAGACCAAAAAGGGATGCTCAACGAGCTGGATGAAGAACCGTCACCGCGTCGTCGTACTCGTCGTCCACGCAAACGCGCACCACGTCGTGAGGGTACCGCATGACAGTGGCGTATATTGCCATAGGCAGCAATCTGGCCTCTCCGCTGGAGCAGGTCAATGCTGCCCTGAAAGCATTAGGCGATATCCCTGAAAGCCACATTCTTGCCGTTTCTTCGTTTTACCGCACTCCACCGCTGGGGCCGCAAGATCAACCCGATTACTTAAACGCAGCCGTGGCGCTGGAAACCTCTCTTGCACCTGAAGAGCTACTCAATCACACACAGCGTATTGAATTGCAGCAAGGTCGCGTCCGTAAAGCTGAACGCTGGGGACCGCGCACGCTGGATCTCGACATCATGCTGTTTGGTAATGAAGTGATAAATACTGAACGACTGACCGTTCCGCACTACGATATGAAAAATCGTGGATTTATGCTGTGGCCGCTGTTTGAAATCGCGCCGGAGTTGGTGTTTCCTGATGGGGAGACGTTGCGTGAAATTTTACATGCAAGAAAATTTAGTAAATTAAACCAGTGGTAATTTATTAATTTCGTGAATATAAATAATTTCCGAAAATCACATCATTCCAATTCCCAAACCAATCCTATTAGAGTAGACACTAGCTACATCAATTAATATTTAAATGCATCCTACCCATCTCCTTACACGAAACATCTCCATTTTGAAATTTAAATTTACTTAACCCTAATTTAAGTAAATTTAAATTGCTCAAGTAACTTTAAAATGCACAATATGCGTCCTAATGAGGAATGATTGTAAATATAGGTAACAAACAATCATTTCTCATTAATGTTTGAATATATCTTTATATATTTGAGCCATGAATAGTCATACTTCAAATTAATGAACTACCTTATGGAATATTATTCAAGGATTATTATGTCGAAAAAATTAGGTTTTGCGCTGTCCGGCTTGATGTTAGCAATGGTTGCTGGTAATGCTTCTGCAGCACTGGACGGTGGCCAATTAAATATCAGCGGTCTGGTAGTTGATAACACCTGTGAAACCCGTGTTGATGGTGGCAACAAAGATGGCCTGGTGCTGCTGCAAACTGCAACTGTTAGTGAAATCACTGCAGGCGTACTGAATGACACCGTAGGTGCTAAAGCTAAACCTTTCAGCATCACCGTTGACTGCAGCAATGCGAACCCGAATCCTGGTAGCACTGCTAAAATGACCTTCGGTTCCGTGTTCTTTGGCAACAGCAAAGGGACTCTGAACAACGATATGTCTATTAACACGCCTTCTGATGGTGTAAATATTGCCCTGCACAATATTGATGGTTCTACTATCAAACAGGTTCAAATTAATAACCCAGGTGATATTTACATAAAAACACTGGACGCAACGACTAAATCTGCAACCTATGATTTTAAAGCATCCTATGTCCGTGCTGAAGCAAGCCAGGCACCAACGGCTGGTTATGTTAAAACCAATACTGCATATACCATTACTTACCAGTAATCATTCGTTAGATTCATAAAACGAATATATATGGGAGATAACATTCAACTTACTTAGTAGTGGAATGTTACTCCCTGTTTTAATTAACTCTGTCAGGAATGGTTTATGTTTTTAAACGCTAACATACTGCAGTATTATGTTTCGCCGCTTGTATGAGTTTGAGTACATCGGCAATAGCAGATATCGTAATTTCAGGAACTCGCGTAATTTATAAAAGCGATCAAAAAAGCGTGAACGTTCGTCTGGAAAATAAAGGGAATAACCCGTTACTTGTTCAGAGCTGGCTGGATACTGGCGACGACAGTGCTGAACCGGGGAGCATTAAAGTTCCATTTACCGCCACCCCACCGGTTTCACGTATTGATGCCAAACGTGGTCAAACCATTAAATTGATGTACACGGCTTCTTCGCCTCTGCCAAAAGACAGAGAAAGTGTTTTCTGGTTTAACGTACTTGAAGTTCCACCCAAGCCTGACGCCGATAAAGTCGCTAATCAGAGCCTTCTGCAATTAGCTTTCCGTACGCGTATCAAACTGTTTTATCGCCCGGAAGGTTTAAACGGACTGCCAACTGATGCACCAGCTGCACTGAAATGGTCATGGACAACCTCTGCTGGCAAAACTGCATTGCGCGTCGCAAATCCGACGCCGTATCACGTGTCATTCAGTAGTGGTGATTTAGTCGCCAATGGCAAAACCTACCCACTGGACGTCAAAATGGTGGCCCCGCTGAGTGAAGAAACCTTCTACATAAAAGGCATGAGTGGTAAAGCAAGTTCGGCAAAAGTGCATTTCTTCGCCATAAATGACTTTGGTGGCGCAATTGAAGGCAATGCCAGCCTGTAACTAAATCAGGAATAAACGCAGCAGGAAGCACAACGTGTCCAGAAAAATCATAAAAACGCATAATAACAAACTTACTTATATAGCCTCGTTTTGCGCATTGCTGTTAAGCCCCTGTGCCATAAGCGCTGAACACGTTGAATATGATAATACCTTTTTGATGGGGCAAGATGCTTCTAACATCGACCTTAGTCGGTATACCGAAGGTAACCCTACCTTGCCCGGCGTGTATGACGTCAGTGTTTATGTCAACGATCAACCAGTTATCAGCCAAAGCATCTCCTTTATTGCCCTCGAAGGTAAGAAAAATGCGCAGGCTTGTATCACGCTGAAGAATTTATTGCAATTTCACATTAATCAGCCTGATATAAAAGACGAGAATGCCATCCTTCTTCAACGAGAAGAAGAGCTAGGGGACTGTCTCGATCTGGGGAATGTTATTCCTCAAGCTTCCGTTCATTACGACGTTAATGATCAACGACTGGACATCAACGTTCCTCAAGCCTGGGTAATGAAGAATTACCAAAACTATGTTGATCCATCATTGTGGGAAAACGGTATTAACGCTGCAATGCTGTCCTACAATGTCAACGCATATCACAGCGAAATACCAGACAGAAAAAACGACAGTGTTTATGCGGCATTTAACGGCGGTATAAATCTGGGCGCATGGCGGCTTCGTGCCACTGGTAACTACAACTGGATGACCGATGCAGGCAGTAATTACGATTTTCAAAATCGCTATTTGCAGCGCGACCTGGCCTTTTTGCGTTCACAATTAGTTGTGGGTGAGTCATACACAACAGGGGAAACCTTTGATTCTGTCAGTATTCGCGGTGTTCGTTTATACAGCGACAGCCGAATGCTACCTCCTGCGTTAGCCAGTTTTGCGCCAATTATTCATGGTGTTGCTAATACCAACGCAAAAGTCACCATTACCCAAGGCGGATATAAAATTTATGAGACTACCGTGCCGCCAGGCGCATTTGTCATTGATGATGTAAGCCCATCAGGCTATGGCAGCGATCTCATTATCACAATCGAAGAATCTGATGGCACAAAACGGACTTTTTCCCAGCCATTTTCTTCGGTAGTTCAGATGCAACGCCCTGGAGTTGGAAGATGGGACATCAGTGCAGGTCAGGTATTAAAAGACGATATTCAAAATGAACCAAATTTGTTCCAGGCCAGCTACTACTATGGTCTGAACAACTATCTTACAGGTTATACCGGTATTCAAATTACCGATAATAACTATACTGCCGGGCTGTTGGGCCTTGGCCTGAATACCGCGTACGGTGCGTTTTCAGTCGATGTAACCCACTCGGATGTGCAAATTCCGGACGATAAAACCTACCGCGGACAAAGCTATCGCATTTCCTGGAATAAGTTATTTGAAGATACCAGAACCTCGCTCAATATCGCCGCTTACCGTTATTCAACCCAGAATTATCTGGGGCTTAACGATGCCCTGACATTGATTGATGAAGTAAAACATCCGGAACAGGACCTGGAACCTAAAAATATGCGTAACTATTCACGCATGAAAAATCAGGTTACGGTTAGTATTAACCAACCCCTCAAGTTTGAAAAGAAAGACTATGGCTCATTCTATCTTGCCGGAAGTTGGTCTGACTACTGGGCGGACGGACAAAATAATACTAACTACTCCATTGGTTATAGTAACAGCGCATCGTGGGGAAGCTACAGCATTAGTGCCCAACGGTCCTGGAGCCAGGACGGCGGTAATGAAGACAGCATCTATCTAAGCTTTAGCATTCCTATCGAAAAGTTACTGGGTTCAGAACATCGCGACTCTGGTTTTCAGAGCATTGATACTCAGTTAAATAGTGATTTCAACGGTAGCAATCAACTCAGTATCAGCAGTAGTGGTTATAGCACCGAAAACCATATCAGTTATAGCGTCAATACAGGCTATTCGATGATGAAATCCAGTGATGATTTGAGCTATATCGGTGGATATGCGAGCTATGAATCTCCCTGGGGAACACTTGCCAGTTCAGTTTCCGCAAGTAGTGATAATAGCCGTCAAATCTCATTTAATACCGACGGCGGATTTGTTTTACATAGCGGCGGCCTTACCTTCAGTAATGACAGCTTCAGCGACTCAGACACTCTGGCCGTTGTACAAGCGCCAGGAGCTAAAGGGGCGCGTATTAACTATGGTAATAGCACGGTAGACCGTTGGGGATATGGCGTTACTAACGCGCTCTCTCCATACCATGAAAACCGAATTGCACTCGATATTAACGGTCTGGAAAATGACGTTGAATTGAAAAGTACCAGTGCTATTGCTGTACCGCGCCAGGGGTCTGTTGTCTTTGCTGGTTTTGAAACCGTTCAGGGACAATCAGCGATTATGAACATCAAGCGGACTGACGGTAAAAACATTCCGTTTGCCGCAGATATTTATGACGAGAACGGAAATATTATTGGTAATGTAGGGCAAGGTGGTCAGGCATTTGTTCGTGGTATTGAACAACAAGGTAATATACATATCAACTGGCTTGACGGGGGCAAACCAGTAACTTGTCTTGCTCATTATCAACAGACTGATGCACCAGAAAAAATAGTACAAACTATTGTTTTTAATGGAATTGTTTGTCAAATTCAGTAACAACAGGGAATTTCATATAATGAGAATGACACTACATAAATTGGTAATACTTCCGGGATTATTTTTATCATCCTCTGTACTTGCAACAGACATTAATGTTGATTTTACGGCAACCGTAAAAGCTTCAACATGTAATATTACGCTAACAGGTAACAATGTCACCAGTGACGGAAATGACACCTACACATTAACATTCCCTGGTACTATTGGTCTGGACAAAATTGCAAATAAAACTGCTCAAGCGCAGGCTAACTTTAATTTAATTGCCAGCGGTTGTAGTACAGGCGTCAGTAAAATCACCACCAAGCTCAGTGGAAGTGCTTCGGGAAGTTCACCCGCATTAATCATTCCGTCAACTTCCGATCCTACATCAACCACCGATTATATTGGTATGGGTATAAAAAGAATTGATACTGATGATTCGACATTTTTAACCCCGAATAGTGCACAAAGTATCATTTGGAGTCCAGCGGAAATTAGTAGCACTGAAGGTCTTAAACTCACCGTTGCACTGCGCGAAACCAGTGCTGGCAGGGGCGTTCCTGGCGATTTCCGCGCCCAGGCAACATTCAATTTCATTTATGAATAACAGGGATGATAATAATGAAATCTAAAACATTACGTTATGGACTGCCTGCTGGTATTATTTTGACGGCATCCCTATTCACCAGCCAATTGTTTGCAGCGACAGATAACGTTAAGCTGAATGTTAAAGCAACCGTAGAGATGGGAACCTGTACCGCCAGCCTGGTGGATGACAATGATCAGCCTTTAACTGTTGTTGCATTTGGTGACGCTTATATTCCTGAAATTGATGCCAAAACAAAAATTAAAACTTTTAAGTTACAGTTTAAGGACTGTGCAGGCGTTCCTAATAAAAAGGCCCTTGTCAAATTAACTAAACGCGCAACGTGTGAAGGAACGGCCAACGATGGGCCTGGGTTTGCAAACGGCTCCGCCGCTGCTGATAAAGCAAGCGCTGTGGCGGTTGAAGTATGGAGTACCACCACACCCGCTACAGGCAGTGCGACTCAATTTAGCTGCGTAACACCGGTCGCTCAGGAAGTGAATATCTCCACTGCAACAGGTAATACGTCGGTATATCATCCTATGAGTGCACGCCTGGTGGTAGAGAAAAATAAAAGCAGTACCGACATCACTGCCGGTCCGTTTTCGGCACCTGCGACATTTTCTATCACCTATAACTAACAGGCCATTAAAGGCAGGGACCGATTATGCTTTCCTCTCAACTAAAAATTAAGATAAAAACAAGTCTGTTCCTGGCATTATTGTTTGCCACATCCAGCCCTGTATATGCAGGACTGGATGTGGATATGGTTGCCAATATCAAGAACAGTACATGTAAAAGTGGCCTCAGCAATCTTGGTAATATCGATCTTGGTGTGGTAGGTGTGGAGTATTTTTCCGGTAATGTCACGGCTGAAGACAATTATCCCGGCGGGAGAGAGTTCACTGTCACTGTGACTGACTGCGCCATCCAGGGTTCTGGAAATGTGTTAAATCAGTTACATATTAACTTTAAACCGCTCAATGGCGTGATGGCGACTGGTTCTCAGCAAATTTTTGCAAATGAAAATGTCGCCGGTGCTCAAAACATAGGTGTAGTCATATTTTCCACTCAGGACCCGGCTAATGTATTTAACGTTCTTAATCCAGCGGGCAGTTCTCGTTCAATTTATCCGGTGATGACTGCTGATCTAAACAATTCATCCTGGAAATTCTATACACGGATGCAAAAAATCAACCCTGTATTAAATGTCATGTCCGGCCAAATCATAAGCCATGTATTAATTGATATTTACTACGAGTGACATACCAAAAACAAATTACTGCTACTATTACAGCAGTGGATGGTGGAGTGATAATGAAGACATTCTTCAGACATTTTCTTTTTTTAATTCTGTGCTTGAGTTGTCATACCGCGAGTGCTGGCACTGATGATTTCGTAGGATATATTGTTGGGAATAGCTACGGCGTTGGTCCGTCAGATCAAAAATGGAGAGAAACAGGGCCAAATGGCGATGCCACCGTCGTATTCAGGTATGCAACAAGTACAAATAATTTAGTTTTTTACAAACCGACACAGCTTGGACCTACAGGCGTAAAATTACAATGGAGTCAGTTAGATACCGCTTCTGGTGGTGGTTTTCTTTATTGCAACAGAAGTGATACCACAAGTGGTGGCGCAATGCGTATTGAAAATGCAATGGTTAACTCAGGTAAAATGTATGGTTCCCATAAATTATTTAATACATCAGTTCCTGGTTTGTATTACACATTATTAATTTCAAACATGTGGTCAGCTTACGGTACCGTAACTAACGTTAGCTCACCTGGAATATATATTGGTGGATTTGCCCCTATATTTCCAGACATCTGTTATCACTTAACCCATTACAAGCCCGCTGCCGCAGATATTCCCG
>NZ_JAYQWM010000022.1:0-69089 GCF_036662595.1 Escherichia sp. Lx600-2
ATCGGTGGAGCTGCATGACAAAGTCATCGGGCATTATCTGAACATAAAACACTATCAATAAGTTGGAGTCATTACCCTTTTCAGGGTCACCAAATTTATGGGCGAATTTGGAGAAAAACCACAATCCCAACATCTGGTTATGAGCAATGGTAAAACCGGCATCTTTGGTAACTTTGGCAATGGGCTTAACAATGAGCGTGGTGGAGAACGCCCAGAATACACCCGTTAATATTCCGGCAATAATAATGGATGTAGTCCAGCTAAAACCCAGCCAAAAGACAATCAACCATAATACCGCCTGAGAATGTGAAACACCGGTATTCCCTGTCAAAAATATCCCTTTGGCACCAGTATACCGACCAAATAATACCAGCAGCAGGTTGGTAAAAAACGCCAGTACAAATACATACCCGACATAACCAAAATTATCCCCCAATGCAATTTGCGTTGCCGCTTTCATTGCGTAGGAATCCATTAAATATCCGTGAACACCATAGGCTTTACTTACGGCTTCTGCTACCGGTTTAAATGTTGCGGAAAACTGGAAACCACCAAATAACACCATCATTAATCCCACCATGGCGCTGACCATGCCGGTAATAATTTTTATTGGCGATTTCTTATCAAGGGCATAACCAATACCCACCAGCAAACCAATTAAAATTGCCGGTTCAGTTAAAAACGTTTGAATAACATCTATGAATTTGGCAAACATCGTCGGAACGCCCTCCATAAGCGTACATTTCCGTTGTCAATGCATGAACCTTCTGCTGACGTTAATAATGTCTCAGGAAATTTTGTGTTTCGCTAAGCAATGCCTCTGTATGTATTCGGTAAGTGCACTGTAGTAATCAAAACAGTTCAATTAAAGATCTTATTTGATTATTTGTGATTTGATTTGCAAAAATAGAGCAATATATAACCGTGATCGATCGGTTATTATTAATCGATCGATCACGATTATTATTTTGGATGGATGTATGCCGAGGTGATATTGATTTGAATGATGTATTTACATTTTTACCAGCAGCGTCAACACTTCATAATGCGCGGTGTGAGGGAACATATCGAAAAGCTGCACCCGTTCAATGCGATAACCAGGCAGTTCTCGGATATCTTTCGCCATAGTTTGGGCGTTACAGCTGGAGTAGATGATAAAACGCGGTGCCATCGTTGAGAGATAATCACACAGCGGTTTACCAATGCCGCGGCGCGGCGGGTTAACCAGCACCAGCTCCGGCACCTCCCCCTGAGCGGTGGCAAACTGAGTGGAGTCCAGCGCCTGAAATTGCAAACGCGTTAAGCCCAGTTCAGCAGCTGACTGCTTTGCACAGGCAATGGCCTCTGGCGCAATTTCGATCCCGGTTAACTGCATGTCAGGCGTCGCGCAGTGTAAACCAAAGCCCCCCACACCGCAGAACAGATCCCACATATGTTTAACCGGCAGCTGTCGTACCCAGTCGCGCGCGGTAGCGTACAGCTGGCTGGCGACCGCCGGATTAGTCTGGAAGAAACTTTGCGGACGGATCCACAGCGGCACATCGTTAAAACGCTCTGCCAGCGCCTGTTGTTCGGTCAGGTAGATCTCCGTCTCCCCTTCCATAATCGCCATATGTACCGGCTGAATATTGACGGTAATAACTTTCAGCTGCGGTAGTTGTTCGTGTAACCACGGCAGCGCCTTACGCAGTTGCGCCAGCTTGGTATCAGAACGCAGTACAAAGCGCAGCATCATGCCGCCATCGCTCTGGCTTTCGGTCAGCAGAATGTATTTCAGTTCGCCACGCTTACGCGCCACGTTGTAGGGCGTTAACCCCGCTCGGGCGATAAACGGTTTTAGCGCCGCAAAAACGGGCGCAAATGAGGCAGGATAAAGCGGGCAGTCACAAAGGTCTTCCGGTGTGCCGTCGCGATGCAGCATACCGAGCAGGGGTTTTTCAACGCTACCACTCACCACCATTTTGGCTTTATTACGAAACCCTTGTTCTGGGCCTGACACCGGCGCGCACCATTCCTCAACCGGAAAATCGGCGAGCAGATTTTTAAGATCGGCGGTTTTAGCGGAGAGTTGCTCTGGAATCGGCTGCGTTATCCACTGACAGGAACGACAGCGACCCGCGTCGTAAAGTGCGCACTGCATACATTGACCTTCACATCATCAGGGGCGACGATTATACACATTATTGCAACTGGAAGAACCGCCGACTGGTCGAGGGAACGAACAGCAGCATCAGGATGAGCATATCCGGCAGCTTCTGCAGCATCAGGCTATGGAAGATTTCACGTTTTGATTCACCGGGAATGCTGAACAGCTCCGGATAACCGTACCCCAGCGAAGCCGCCCACAAGTAACTTGCGGCGGTGATTTGTGTCAGCAGATATAGCCAGCGCGCCCAGCGACGCCCTTTCACCAGTGAAAACGCACACCAGATCTCAATGAAAACCAGCACCAGACTGCTTAAAAAGACCAGCGTTAAACTCCAGGTTTGTACGCTGCGATGAATGAACTCGCCAATACCGCGCACGCCCAGCGTATTGAAAATCATCAGCACGTCGAGGCCACGGATCATAATAATGGCGAGCGCCGCCACCTGCACCAGCGCAGGCACATTCAGGCGAGCATGAGATGAAGATGTTTTCTTAAAAAATCCCAACGTTTCGTCTTCCATGAAAACAATGCCGCGACATACGCGGCATTATGTAGCCAGGTTGGCAAATTTTAGTGTCTTCAGCCACGTCTTGCACGCTGGATGTCGCGTATCCGCTGTTTTTCTGCGCGAGCCATCAGATACCAGGCGATAAATCCGACAATTCCGACCGCACCAAGGATCAATGTTGCCAGGGCGTTGATTTCCGGATTCACCCCCATCCGCACGCTGGAAAAGACCAGCATCGGTAACGTGGTGGCTCCCGGCCCGGAAACAAAGCTGGCGATCACCAGATCATCAAGCGACAAAGTAAAAGCCAGTAACCAGCCAGAAATGATCGCGGGCATGATCATCGGTAGCGTAATGACGAAAAACACTTTCAGCGGCGTCGCACCGAGATCCATCGCTGCTTCTTCTATCGAGCGATCCAGTTCCCGCAGACGCGACGAAATAACGACTGCCACATAAGCCGTACAGAAAGTGACATGCGCCAGCCAGATGGTAAGCATACCGCGGTCCGCAGGCCAGCCAATGGCATGAGCAAGCGCGACGAATAATAACAACAGCGACAAGCCCGTGATGACATCTGGCATTACCAGCGGCGCGGTGATCATAAAGGCAAAGCCATTTGATCCGCGAAACCTGCCAAAGCGCACCAGCACCACCGCCGCAATAGTTCCGAGGATCGCCGCCGCCGTCGCCGCACAGGCCGCAATTGTCAGACTTAAACCAACCGCACTCATCATCGCGTCATCGCGCAATAATTCGCCATACCAGCGCGTTGACCAGCCGGCCCACACCGTCACCAGCTTCGAGCTGTTAAACGAATAGATAACCAGCATCAGCATTGGCGCGTAGAGAAAGGTAAAGCCCAGCAGCAAAATCACAATCCGCCAGGGCGAACGAACTACCGGTAAATTATTCATCCGTGTTCTCCCACGCTTTTTTGCTGGTGTTTGTGGAACCACATTATCGGCACAATTAGCAGCAGCAACATGATGATCGCTACCGCCGAGGCCACCGGCCAGTCGCGGTTATTGAAAAACTCTTGCCATAGCACGCGCCCGATCATGATGCTGTCCGGGCCACCGAGCAGTTCCGGGATCACAAACTCGCCCACAGCCGGGATAAACACCAGCATCGATCCGGCAATAATCCCACCTTTAGTCAGCGGCACGATCACAGTAAAGAACGTTTTCAGCGGTCGTGCACCGAGATCCAGCGCTGCTTCCACCAGCGAATAATCAATACGAATCAACGCGGTATAAATCGGCAGCACCATAAACGGCACGTAGGCGTAAACAATGCCAATATAAACTGCCAGATTGGTATGCAGAATGGTCAGCGGTTGATCGATAACCCCCAGCCACTGCAGAAAATTATTCAGCACACCGTTGTTTTTTAATATTCCCATCCAGGCGTAGACACGAATCAGAAACGAGGTCCACGACGGCAGGATCACCAGTAGTAATAAGATATTACGGGTCGAAGGCTTACTGTGCGCCACCGCCCACGCCAGCGGATAGCCGATCAGTAAACAGCAAAATGTCGAAATCGCCGCCACCTGTAACGACTGGAGATAAGCATCGAAATAGAGCGGATCGTCGGTCAGTTGCAGGAAATTACCGAAATTAAGGGTGATGGACAGTTGCCCGTCAGCCCACTCCATCAGTTCGGTATAAGGTGGAATAGCGCGCGCCATCTCCGCCAGGCTTATTTTAAAGACAATCAGAAATGGCAGCAGAAACAGCAAGATCAACCAGATATACGGCAACGCAATGACCAGTTTGCGCCCATGCTTCATTTGCAGCTGCGACAACCACAGCTTAAATCCGCCCGGCGGTTTCGACTGGGCAGCAGGTTCAAGTGTACTCATCTTTGCTCCTTAAACCGTCAGCACCACACAGCTGTCCACTTCCCAGCACAAACGCACTTCGTCGCCCCAGGTCGGTAACCCTTTACGATGACGATGGGCGTTTTGTAGCTGGGCGCTAATCATCTGCCCACTTTTCAGACGAACGTGATACACCGAAAGATCGCCGAGATAGGCAATGTGTATCACCTCCCCCACCGCGAAGTTACAACCATTGGCGGGCGGCTCTTCGCAAAGCATGATTTTTTCCGGGCGCAGCGCTACGTGTACCGGCACGTTATCGACCACTGAAGCATCCGCATCGACTTTCAGTGGATGCATCAGCCCCGGCGAATAAAGCACCAGACCATCTTCCTGACGCTCTTTGAGTACACCTTCAAAGACATTAACCGAGCCAATAAATTCGGCGCTATAGCGGGTAGTCGGATGCTCGTAGATCTCTTCCGGTTCGCCAATCTGGACAAATTTCCCACGATTCATAATGGCGATACGCCCCGCCATGGTCATCGCCTCTTCCTGATCGTGAGTAACCATCACGCAGGTCACACCGACGCGCTCCAGAATATCCACCACTTCAAGCTGCATCCGGTCACGCAGCTTTTTATCCAGCGCGCCCATCGGCTCATCGAGCAGTAATAGTTTCGGGCGTTTGGCAAGGCTTCGGGCCAGGGCCACACGCTGTCGCTGACCACCGGAAAGCTGATGCGGTTTGCGTTTGGCGAACTCCTGCATATGCACAAGGCCGAGCATCTCATTGACCCGGCTGGCAATTTCCGCTTTCGGTAGTTTGTCCTGTTTCAGGCCAAAAGCGATGTTCTGTTCCACGGTCATATGCGGAAACAGCGCGTAAGACTGAAACATCATATTGATGGGGCGCAGGTAAGGCGGAACCTGTGACAAATCGACGCCATCAAGCATTATCTGTCCGGCAGAAGGTTGTTCGAAACCTGCCAGCATACGCAGCAGCGTGGACTTGCCACAGCCGGATGCGCCCAGCAGCGCGAAGATTTCACCTTTGTAGATGGTCAGGCTGACATCATCCACCGCATGTTGACCATCGTAGGATTTGGTGAGGTTGCGGATTTCTAATAGCGGCGTCAGCGCCTTACGGTTTTTCGCCTGCGGGCGAGGGATAGCGTCATTCACGGCTGCTCTCCGGCATTGAATGTGTGCAAGCGCACCATGATGGTGCGAATTGCCGGCGGGTGTGGTGCGCCCGCCCGGCATCTAAGGCTGCGGATTATTTTCCGCTCTTCACTTTGGTCCACGCGCGGGTGCGCACACGGTCGATTTTCGGATCCTGTACTTTCAGAGTGAACAACTTCGCGCGGACATCCGCAGGCGGATAAATACCCGGGTTATCACGGACTTCCGCACTCACCAGCGGCGTGGCTGCTTTATTGGCGTTAGCATAGAACACATGGTCAGAGATATGTGCCACCACATCAGGACGCAGCAGGTAATTCAGGAACTGATAGGCTTCGTCTTTATTTTTGGCATCCGCAGGCATGGCGAATACATCAAAGAACGCCATCGCCCCTTCTTTTGGAATCGAGAACGAGACATTCACGCCATTCTTCGCTTCCTTCGCGCGGTTTGACGCCTGCCAGACATCACCTGCCCAGCCGATAGCGACGCAAATATCGCCGTTTGCCAGGTCGTTAATGTATTGAGATGAATGGAAATAACGAATGTTCGGGCGCAGCTTTAACAGCAGATCGGTAGCCGGTCCGGTGTAATCATCCGCTTTAGTGCTGTTGGGATCTTTGCCGAGATAATTCAGCACGGTAGCAAAAACTTCTTCTGGCGCATCGAGGAAAGATACACCGCAGCTTTTCAGTTTTTCCAGATTTTCAGGCTTGAGGATCAAGTCCCAGCTATCGACGGGCGCGTTTTCGCCCAGCACCGCTTTGACTTTATCGACGTTATAGCCAATCCCGGTCGTCGCCCACATATAGGGCATAGCAAATTTATTGTCGGGATCGTGTTTGGCGACCAACTTCAGCAGTTCCGGGTCGAGATTCTTCCACTCCGGCAATTTGCTTTTATCCAGCGGCTGGAAAACTCCCGCTGTCAGCTGGCGTTCAAGAAAGCTTGCTGACGGCACCACCAGGTCAAAGCCGGTGCTCCCGGCCATTAATTTGCCTTCCAGTACTTCGTTAGAGTCGAAAACATCGTAGACGACTTTAATACCGGTTTCTTTTTCAAAGTTAGCCACCGTGTCGGGGGCGATATAATCAGACCAGTTATAAATGTGGAGTGTTTTTTGTTCAGCCGCGAGCGTGCCGACAGAGACGGCCATCAGAGCACCCGCAACCAGACCCGAAAGCCATTTTTTATTTAAGGCGGTCATATCTCTTTCCTTCTGAAAGTTCGTTAACAAACGAACAAAAGTTGTCACACTGAAAGATATGCAATAAACGTGCATATTTTTTATCGGCGCGGTGTAAGAAAAGAGAACTCTCTCCCGGCCAGCACTGCTCGCTATATAAAAGCATCGCAAGAATAACTTTAGCCAGGGTTTGAGACTATAGCTCGGATTAAAAAACGGTATTTAACAAATTTTTATGCGTATTTGCTCTATGTGATAAAGCCAAATCGACACAAGAGAAGTGAAATAATCTTTAAGAAAAGGTTAAAAACAGCAGATAATATTGCAGCGCGCAGTCACTGCGGCAGCGACTGCGTGCTCGAAAGGAGTTATCAGTGGAGGAAATAGTTTTCGGTAACGTTGTTTTGCCCTTCATCGTCAGTCGGTAACAGCAGTTGATGGGCATTAGCTTCAAGAATGACCATCGAAATCTGCTCTTCGCTCTGACGCACGAACCATGCAAACTGCTCATAGGTTACGCCCTGCATAACGGATAAAGACTGGCAAACCACCAGTTTTGGCAGATTATCATCCTGCATATCAAGAAATGCTTTCACGGTCAGCGAACTGGCATTGATGGCAGATAAATCCGCCGCCAGCGGCAATACGGCTGAAGGTCGGACTTCCGCCATGGCAGAAAACAGGATCGTGTTATCGATCAAATCGATTTTGGCATCAAAGACACCGTCGAAATTCTGCATATGGGGCAGATGCAGAGCCTGACAGTTATCACATTCAAAAAAACTCATCCCCAGGTCATCGAGCCATTGACGCAGCGTATCCAGACCAGGAACGACCAGCGATGTCATAATTTTGTACAACCTCTTTCGATAAAAAGACCGGCACAGCTTACGCAAAAAGCGCAGGCAAAACCATGATCAGTAATGTGATTGCGACTAACCACCCGTTTTCAGGCAATATTCTGTCGTAGCGTGGCGTTCGATCCAGCGGATCATTTTACCCGCGATGTCGATACCGGTGGTTTTTTCTATTCCTTCCAGCCCCGGCGACGCATTCACTTCCATCACCAACGGCCCGCGATTAGCACGCAGAATATCCACACCAGCAACGTCCAGCGCCATCGTTCGCGCGGCTTTTATCGCGATTTCACGCTCCTGTGGTGTGATACTGGCGACGCTTGCCGCGCCGCCACGATGCAAATTGGAACGAAAATCGCCCTCTTTCGCCCGCCGTTCAATCGCAGCGACCACTTCATCGCCAACAACCAGACAGCGGATATCGCACCCTTGCGCCTCTTTGATATATTCCTGCACCAGAATATGCGCGTTCAGACCGCGGAAAGCGTCAATCACGCTTTCCGCCGCCTGACGCGTCTCCGCCAGCACGACGCCAATTCCCTGCGTGCCTTCAACCAACTTGACCACCAGCGGCGCACCACCGACCATGTCGATTAAATCGCTGGTATCATCCGGCGAATGCGCAATGCCCGTGACAGGCAGGTCGATGCCCTGACGCGCCAGCAGTTGCATGGAACGCAATTTGTCACGCGCCCGGGCAATGGCGACCGACTCATTGAGCGGATAGCTCCCCAGCATCTCGAACTGGCGCAGTGCCGCCGTCCCATAAAAGGTAATGGCGGTGCCAATACGCGGGATCACTGCGTCAAAATGGGGTAACTTGCGGCCTTTGTAGTGAATAGAAGACGCCGCAGGATTTATGTTCATGTAGCAAGAAAGCGGATCAAGAATTTCAACCAGGTGACCGCGCTGTATAGCGGCTTCACGCAGCCGCTTACACGAATAGAGCGTTCCATCCCGGGACAATATGGCAATTTTCACCCTGCACCTCTCTGTCAGACCTGGTCAAAAGCCCGCGTATCATACATCGACGTGGCGGTTTTAGCGCGTCGCCCAACCCTGTTTGTGCAAATAATCCAGAATAAATGGGCGGCTTTCTTTAATGATTGTTCGGCGGATATGATCGCTCCAGGTATCCCGGCGATTATTGCTGCCACGGGTGAGGTAATATTCCGCCAGTTGCTCGTCATACTGCGCCAGTGCGTCTTTATCCAGCGGTTGATAGCTGTTTTCATGCACCAAAATGGAGGCCGGTAAACGCGGCTTGAGATCCGGATTATCCGCAGGCCAGCCAAGGCACAGCCCAAACAGCGGCAGAACATGCTGCGGTAATTTCAGCAGTTTCGTCACCGCTTCAATATTATTGCGCAGGCCGCCGATATATACGCCGCCCAATCCCAGCGATTCCGCTGCGGTTAATGCATTCTGCGCCATCATTGCCGTATCAACGACACCGAGCAACAGCTGTTCCGCCAGGCCGAGCTGAGCATCCGGACAGATCTGTAAATGGCGGTTAAAGTCGGCACAGAACACCCAGAACTCCGCCGCTTGCGCTACGTGTTTTTGCCCGCCGGTCAGCGTCACCAGCTCTTCACGTAATGCTTTGTCGGTAATGCGAATAATGCTACTACACTGCAAAAAACTGGAACTGGACGTCGCACGGGCGCTGTTAATAATCGCCTCACGCTGCGCCTCGGAAATGGGTTCATCAGTGAAATGGCGAATGGAGCGATGGCCACAAATAAGTTCAATGGTTGGCGTCATTATCTTTTTCTCTTTCTGAACGTGAATATTGCGGTGGACGGTTCATCAGCTGTGGGGCAAGACGTTTTGCCACCTGAAGAATAACCACCACCGCAGCGGGAAGCATGAGCAAAACACCGAGAAAAATCATCAGAATCTGCACTTCTGGCCGAGAAAATGGCTCAGGCAGCGACAGGGAGTCGCTTACCGACAGCAGCGCCACCGCCAGCAACATCATTCCGATAAATTCCAGTATCAACACGCTCTTAGGCAATTTACCGATCGCGCGCATACGCTTCCCTCTGCAAAGTGAGCCTTCAGTCTAAAACTTTTCACTGTATTGTGTTTAACAGTTATAGCTTTTAGCAATTAATGCAACAGGTTAAACCTACTTTCAGCGAATACATTTTAGCGTGATCATTACAGGCATAAATCTATGAGGAGAGAAATAATGCAAACCGTTATTTTTGGTCGTCCGGGTTGCCCTTACTGTGTGCGTGCAAAAGATCTGGCTGAGAAATTGAGCAATGAACGCGATGATTTTCAGTATCAGTATGTAGATATTCGTGCGGAAGGGATCACTAAAGAAGATCTACAACAAAAGGCAGGTAAACCCGTAGAAACCGTGCCGCAGATTTTTGTCGATCAGCAACATATCGGCGGCTATACCGATTTTGCTGCATGGGTGAAAGAAAATCTGGACGCCTGATCGTCTGACAAGCCCTCACGTTGAGGGCTTTACTGATTTTTTCTGTGCTGTGGTTTAAACAAACTACTGATAAATAAGAAACACAGTGCCCCCAGCGCACACCAGAACACCGCGCTTAGTAACCATGCCAGCTCTTGCCAGAATGAGCGGGTCGGTGAAAAAAACAGCCGCATAATAAGCATTGAACAGGGTGCCGCCAGCATTGCGCCAAATAGAGGTTTCAGGACTTCTCTACGCTGTGAAAAGAAACTGGCAACTGCTCCAGGAAGAATGAAAAACAGCAAGCCGATTTCAGGATGCCCGGCAGCCCGAAAAGCGCCTTTCATGTGCGTCGCCAGAAAAAGGCACACCACAATGAAGAGGACAAAACAGCAGATTGCCCCCGCCCAACGTTGTTTATGTTTCACTCGTTCCTCCTGACACTGCGTCTATCGAACACATTTTTCGCCAGTGTGGCGTTCAGTAAGATAAAGCCGCTTCGCATTCCATGCTAATATAGGCCAACGCAATTCATATAGCCGTTGATACCTAATGTGATTACACTAGTAAAATATATTGTTACTTTACTATCGTTTAGGTGCGCTGAATGAATCTGCGCCCTGAATTCTGGTAAAAAACATTATCGTAAATTACCATTTCTTTCAACAGCTTACTAGTAAACAAGAAGTTAGCCTCCGTGAATATAAACGTCGCCGAATTGTTAAATGGGAATTACATTCTGTTATTATTTGTGGTCCTCGCGCTTGGGCTATGTCTCGGAAAGTTACGACTTGGTTCGATCCAACTGGGTAATTCCATTGGCGTTTTAGTCGTATCGCTGTTATTAGGCCAACAACATTTCAGCATTAACACCGATGCGCTTAATCTTGGCTTTATGCTGTTTATTTTCTGCGTCGGGGTCGAAGCCGGACCGAACTTTTTTTCCATTTTTTTTCGCGATGGGAAAAATTACCTAATGTTAGCACTGGTGATGGTTGGCAGTGCGCTGGTGATCGCCTTAGGGTTAGGTAAGCTGTTTGGCTGGGATATTGGCCTGACGGCCGGTATGTTAGCAGGCTCTATGACGTCGACACCGGTTCTGGTCGGTGCTGGCGATACACTGCGTCATTCCGGTATGGAAAGCAGGCAGCTCGCACTGGCACTGGATAATCTGAGCCTCGGGTATGCCTTAACCTATTTAATCGGTCTGGTGAGTTTGATTGTTGGTGCGCGTTACTTGCCGAAATTGCAGCATCAGGACTTACAGACCAGCGCCCAGCAAATCGCCCGCGAACGTGGCCTGGACACTGATGCCAACCGTAAAGTTTATTTACCGGTGATCCGCGCCTACCGCGTCGGCCCGGAGCTGGTGGCCTGGACCGACGGCAAAAATCTGCGTGAACTGGGTATTTATCGACAAACCGGCTGCTACATTGAACGTATTCGACGTAACGGGATTCTGGCAAATCCAGACGGTGATGCCGTGCTACAAATGGGCGATGAAATAGCGTTGGTAGGCTATCCCGACGCCCATGCCCGACTCGATCCCAGCTTCCGTAACGGTAAAGAAGTTTTCGATCGTGACCTTCTCGACATGCGTATCGTCACTGAAGAAGTGGTCGTTAAAAACCATAACGCCGTTGGCAAACGTCTCGCACAACTGAAGTTGACCGATCACGGTTGCTTCCTTAACCGCGTCATTCGTAGCCAGATTGAGATGCCGATAGATGACAACGTCGTGCTTAACAAAGGTGACGTTTTACAAGTCAGCGGCGATGCCCGCCGCGTAAAAACCATCGCCGATCGCATCGGCTTTATCTCGATTCACAGCCAGGTCACTGACCTGCTGGCATTCTGCGCCTTCTTTGTTATTGGGCTGATGATCGGGATGATCACCTTCCAGTTCAGCACATTCAGTTTCGGCATGGGGAACGCTGCCGGGTTGTTATTCGCCGGAATTATGCTGGGCTTTATGCGTGCTAACCACCCGACCTTCGGTTACATTCCGCAAGGTGCATTAAGCATGGTGAAAGAGTTCGGCTTGATGGTGTTTATGGCAGGCGTTGGTCTGAGCGCCGGTAGCGGTATTAATAACGGCCTGGGCGCGATTGGCGGCCAGATGTTGATTGCCGGATTGATTGTCAGTCTGGTGCCCGTAGTTATCTGTTTCTTGTTCGGTGCTTATGTATTGCGAATGAACCGCGCACTGTTGTTCGGCGCAATGATGGGCGCACGCACCTGCGCGCCGGCAATGGAGATCATCAGTGATACAGCTCGCAGTAACATCCCGGCGCTGGGCTATGCGGGCACCTATGCAATCGCCAACGTCCTGCTGACGCTGGCAGGGACAATCATCGTCATGGTATGGCCAGGATTAGGATAAAACTGAAGTTGCCCTGAAAATGAAATTTTTTTGCACAACCGCAGAACTTTTCCGCAGGGCATCAGTCTTAATTAGTGCCACTGCTTTTCTTTGATGTCCCCATTTTGTGGAGCCCATCAACCCCGCCATTTCGGTTCAAGGTTGGTGGGTTTTTTGTTGCCTAAAATTTATCTACTACCCAGCAACCCTCTCAACCATCCTCAAAATCTCCTCGCGCGATAGCGGCTTACGGTCGGTGACAAAATGCAGCGTCATCCCCTCAATAAACGCATCAAGCGCGCGGGCGGTTCCGGGTTCAAACCATTGTTCGAGCGTTTGCTGACTGCGCTGCATCCAGTTTTGCATTACCGTTTTTAATAGCGGTTTTCGGCTAGCCAGCGCGTAGAGCTGGTACATCAACTCCATGTTATCCGGCGTTGCCACCTGTGAGCTGTAGATCATATCGGTGATAGCCTGGCATGCGCCTTGAGCATCAATAACATCGCTAAAAAATGCCTGATATTGCCGGGACATGATCTCAGTAAAACTGCTGAACGCCTCCAGCAACAACTCATCAATTCCTGAAAAATAGTAGGTCATCGATCCCAACGGTACCCCGGCAAGGGTAGCAATTTTGCGGTGCGTAACAGCATGTATTCCGTAAAGTTTCACCGCCTCCAGCGTGGCCTGGATAATTTTTTCTCGCCGTTGCGGATCGTTAGCGCGACGCATGTCATTTCCTCTGTCTGCAATTGTGTACAAATGTACACAACCTTGCTAATGTTGTCTTCCCTCTTCTTATTTTGACGTGATCTATGACCGTAAATTCTTCACGTAATGCATTGAAACGCCGAACCTGGGCGCTGTTTATGTTCTTCTTTTTGCCGGGCCTGTTAATGACGTCCTGGGCAACCCGTACGCCTGCTATCCGCGATATTCTCTCTGTCTCGATCGCTGAAATGGGCGGTGTTCTCTTTGGTCTGTCGATCGGTTCGATGAGCGGTATTCTCTGCTCGGCGTGGTTAGTGAAACGCTTTGGGACACGTAATGTCATCCTGGTCACCATGTCCTGCGCATTGGTCGGGATGATGATATTAAGTCTGGCACTCTGGCTGACATCGCCCCTGCTCTTTGCCGTTGGTCTCGGCGTCTTTGGGGCAAGTTTTGGTTCTGCGGAAGTGGCGATAAACGTTGAAGGTGCCGCCGTTGAGCGAGAAATGAATAAAACGGTTTTGCCGATGATGCACGGTTTTTATAGCCTGGGCACGCTGGCAGGCGCTGGTGTCGGGATGGCACTGACGGCCTTTGGCGTTCCGGCAACGGTGCACATTTTATTGGCGGCGCTGGTAGGCATCGCGCCTATATATATCGCCATTCAGGCAATCCCTGACGGTACGGGCAAAAATGCTGCCGATGGCACCCAGCATGGCGAAAAAGGCGTACCTTTTTATCGCGATATCCAGTTGCTGCTGATTGGTGTTGTGGTGCTGGCGATGGCCTTTGCCGAAGGTTCTGCCAACGACTGGTTACCCTTATTAATGGTTGACGGTCACGGTTTTAGCCCCACTTCCGGCTCGCTGATTTATGCCGGTTTTACCCTGGGGATGACCGTTGGACGCTTCACTGGCGGTTGGTTCATCGACCGTTACAGTCGCGTTGCCGTGGTTCGGGCCAGTGCGCTAATGGGGGCGTTGGGTATTGGGCTGATTATTTTTGTCGATAGCGCCTGGGTCGCTGGGGTGTCTGTTGTACTCTGGGGACTGGGTGCCTCGCTGGGCTTCCCGCTGACTATTTCTGCTGCCAGCGATACCGGCCCCGATGCACCAACCCGCGTCAGTGTGGTAGCAACGACCGGTTATCTGGCTTTCCTCGTCGGGCCGCCGCTGCTGGGCTATCTCGGCGAACATTATGGATTACGTAGTGCAATGCTGGTTGTACTGGCGCTGGTTATTCTCGCGGCTATTGTCGCGAAAGCCGTCGCCAAACCCGATACCAAAACGCAGACGGCGATGGAGAATAGTTGATGAGCATTAAATTAATTGCGGTAGACATGGATGGTACTTTCTTAAGCGATCAAAAAACCTATAACCGTGAGCGGTTTATGGCTCAGTATCAGCAAATGAAAGCACAAGGCATTCGCTTTGTGGTCGCCAGCGGGAATCAATATTATCAGTTGATCTCTTTCTTCCCTGAAATTGCTAATGAAATTGCCTTTGTGGCTGAAAACGGCGGCTGGGTAGTGAGTGAAGGCAAAGATGTTTTTAATGGCGAGCTGTCGAAGGATGCGTTTACTACTGTCGTGGAACATTTGCTGACGCGCCCGGAAGTGGAAATTATTGCCTGCGGAAAAAATAGCGCCTATACGCTCAAAAAATATGACGATGCCATGAAAACGGTGGCGGAAATGTATTATCACCGTCTGGAATACGTCGATAACTTTGACAACTTAGAAGATATCTTCTTTAAGTTTGGCCTGAATCTTTCCGATGAACTGATTCCACAAGTACAAAAAACATTACATGAGGCCATCGGCGATATTATGGTGCCGGTCCACACCGGCAACGGCAGCATCGATCTGATTATCCCCGGCGTACATAAAGCCAATGGCCTTCGCCAACTGCAGAAATTATGGGGAATAGACGACAGCGAAGTGGTGGTCTTTGGCGATGGCGGTAACGATATTGAGATGCTGCGTCAGGCAGGCTTTAGTTTTGCAATGGAAAATGCCGGCAACGCGGTCGTCGCAGCGGCAAAATACCGGGCAGGCTCCAATAACCGTGAAGGCGTACTGGATGTGATCGATAAAGTTCTTAAACACGAAGCGCCATTTGACCAATAAAAACGGCAGCACGCCCGGCAACACAATACCTGAATGAAGGCTGCATAATTCGCGGAAATTAACCCGCTGCATTATTTCAGGCGAAATGTTTATGAAAAATTGTCTACTGTTGGGCGCGCTTTTAATGGGCTTTACTGGTGTGGCGATGGCGCAAAGTGTCACCGTCGATGTGCCGAGTGGATACAAAGTGGTTGTGGTTCCTGATTCAGTCAGCGTTCCACAAGCGGTCAGCGTCGCGACTGTGCCGCAAACCGTCTATGTGGCTCCTGCGCCAGCTCCGGCTTACCGCCCGCATCCTTATGTTCGCCATCTTGCCAGCGTAGGTGAAGGGATGGTTATCGAACACCAGATTGACGACCATCACCATTAATTCGAGAATGCCTGATCGCACAAAGCAATCAGGCATTTTTTTACCCTTCGTGAGAATTTCCCATCTGTTTATCTTTTAAAAAGATAACCATCAGCGACAGCCACAAAATTCCGTTGACAAGGTTGAAGAGATTAAACAGTCCGTTGCCCCCGTTCAGCCAGGCATGTTTGCTGATTTCAATACCGACGGTAAAGATCAGCATTTGCAGCATTCCCATCGCCGCAGAAACCGTACCTTTACTCATATCGCTGGCAAACAGGGTTAATCGCACCAGTCCCGCATTCGCCAGACCAATACCGAAAGCATAAATACTTAACCCGGCGGTCATCCATAAATACGCGTGCGATGAGATAACCGTTGCCGCAGCAGCGACCAACAGACCAATCATAATCGGCCAGCCGCCCATAATAATCAGCGAACGTACGGTGCGGCGCGAGGTCAGACGCGCTAACAGCAAGTTACCCGCAATTAACGCCCCGAAAATAGGCACTTGCAGCAAACCATATTCATAGCTGCTCAACTGCTCGCCGGTAATGATGATAATCGGCGACTGGGCGATCCACGCCAGCAACGGCAGGCTAACGAATCCCAGCGCCAGCGCCCCCGCCACAAAGCGACCGTTCTTCAGCACCAGCTTATAGTCACGACCGAGTTCTTTCAGCGACAGTTTCTCGCCTATACGCGTGGCGGTTTCAGGCATGGCTCGTTGCAGACCGAAAAAGGAGATCGCTGCCAATGCGGCAAACAAGACAAACATCCCTTCCCAGGGCAGCACATGGATCCACGCCGCGCCCACCAGTGGACCAAGTAGCGGAGCAATCAGCGCCACGTTCGCCATCAGCGCGGTGATCTTGATACAAACCGCCTCTTCGAAGGATTCCTGAATTGCGGCGTATCCCACAGCGCCAATGAAACAGAGGCTTATGCCCTGCAAGAAGCGCAACAGGGTGAATTGTTCAATGTTTTGCGCCAGTAATATTGCCAGACAGGTGACAATAAACCACACCACACCCGCCAGCATCACCGGCCGGCGACCAATACGATCCGACAGCGGCCCCAGGAGCCATTGTAAAAACATCCCGCCCGCCAGATACGCGGTCATCGAAGTAGGAACCCAATCAATGCCCGCCTGATATTGTTCCACCACGGCCAACATACCGGGTTGAATCATATCGTTGCCGATATAGGTTGAAAATTCGTAAAGCACCAGACAGAGAGGGAAAAGTAACGCCTGACGTCCAAGCCTGGCACCGGAAGCTAATTTATTTTGCATGCAATTTCTTCGCCAATAATAATCGCGCAAAGTTTAATAAAAGCGCAGCTAACGAGAAAGCGAATTTTGTAGCTGAAACCGCGGTTAAGCACATTCTTACATTATTGCGAGTATAGCTACGCTTTCTTTAAGTTTTATTTAACCTATGCCCGTTACAATCACCCACCGTAAACAGGCCGCTTGAGGGAAATAAGACGATGCCGCTTTACCCAGTTTAACCTGCACTTTATTCTCAACGAGTTGCCTGTATTGGCTCCCTTTTAATCACTTTGCGTCGGGAAGTTATGCTGGAAAATTTGAATCTCTCTCTATTCTCTCTTATTAACGCGACGCCAGACTCGGCTCCGTGGATGATCTCGTTGGCGATTTTTATTGCTAAAGATTTGATTACCGTGGTGCCGTTGCTGGCCGCGGTACTTTGGTTGTGGGGGCTTACAGCACAACGGCAACTGGTGATAAAAATCGCTATCGCGCTGGCGGTCAGCCTGTTTGTGTCCTGGACGATGGGACATCTTTTTCCGCACGACCGACCGTTTGTCGAAAATATCGGCTATAACTTCCTGCATCATGCGGCGGATGACTCATTCCCGAGCGATCACGGTACGGTGATTTTCACCTTTGCACTGGCATTTTTATGCTGGCATCGCCTGTGGTCCGGCTCACTTTTAATGGTGCTGGCCGTCGTCATTGCCTGGTCGCGCGTTTATCTTGGCGTCCACTGGCCGCTGGATATGCTCGGTGGATTGCTGGCAGGTATGATTGGCTGCCTTAGTGCCCAGATTATCTGGCAAGCGATGGGGCATAAACTCTATCAACGTCTGCAATCGTGGTATCGCTTCTGTTTTGCATTACCGATCCGCAAAGGCTGGGTGCGTGACTGATCTCTGCTAAAAAGTGTAGTATTGAGCGGCTCGCTTCAATAACTATTCAGAGGGATTATGGAAACACGTCGCGAAGAGCGTATCGGGCAGCTGCTGCAAGAATTAAAACGCAGCGATAAGTTACATCTTAAAGACGCCGCCGCCCTGCTTGGGGTTTCGGAGATGACGATTCGTCGCGATCTGAACAACCACAGTGCGCCCGTCGTTTTGCTCGGCGGCTATATTGTTCTGGAACCGCGCAGTGCCAGCCATTACCTGTTAAGCGATCAAAAATCCCGCCTGGTGGAAGAAAAACGCCGGGCGGCAAAACTGGCTGCGACGCTAGTAGAACCCGATCAGACCCTCTTTTTTGACTGTGGCACCACCACGCCGTGGATTATTGAAGCGATTGATAATGAAATACCTTTCACCGCCGTTTGTTATTCGCTAAATACCTTTCTGGCGCTGAAAGAGAAACCCCATTGCCGCGCATTTCTGTGCGGTGGTGAATTTCACGCCAGCAACGCCATTTTCAAACCCATCGATTTTCAGCAAACGTTGAATAATTTTTGCCCGGATATCGCTTTTTATTCCGCGGCGGGCGTGCATGTCAGTAAAGGCGCTACCTGTTTTAATCTTGAAGAGTTGCCGGTAAAACACTGGGCCATGTCGATGGCGCAAAAGCATGTGCTGGTTGTCGACCACAGTAAATTTGGCAAGGTGCGTCCGGCGCGCATGGGTGACCTGAAACGCTTTGATATTGTGGTGAGTGATTGTTGCCCGGAAGATGAGTATGTGAAGTACGCGCAGACGCAGCGTATTAAGTTGATGTATTAATGACGTATAACCGGATGACGTTTCGCGCCATCCGGTTATCAGAAGATTAAGAGAACCAGCTGCCGAACCACTGATGGAATTTCATCATCACGAAATCCCACATCCGACCAAAGAATCCGCCCTCTTCCACATTTTCCATCACGATCAGCGGACGCTGCTCAATGGATTTACCGTTAAGCTGGAAATCAATGGTCCCGACAACCTGACCTTTTTTCAGCGGTGCGGTAAGCTGCGGTTCCGTTAACGTATAACTCGCTTTCAGGTTTTTCAGCTGCCCACGCGGTATGGTCACTGAGCCCGCTTCACCTGCCCCGAGATTCACTTCGCTCTTATCACCAAACCAGACTCGCTGAGTCACAAAGGTGGCATCAGGTTTAATTGGCGTCACGGTTTCAAAGAAGCGGAAACCCCAGGTCAATAATTTCTCAGACTCATTAAAACGGATACGGTCAGTTTTCGCCCCCAGCACTACGGAGATTAAACGCATATCGCCCTGGGTAGCCGAAGCAACCAGATTATATCCCGCGCCTGCCGTGGTTCCTGTCTTCATGCCATCAACATTCAGATTGCTGCTCCACAGCAGACGGTTACGGTTAGGCTGACGAATTTTGTTGAAGGTGAACTCTTTCTCTTTATGAATGGCGTACTCTTCCGGCACATCGTGGATCAATGCTTTACCCAGCAATGCCATATCGCGCGCGGTACTGAACTGCCCCGGCGCATCCAGACCGTGCACCGTCTGGAAGGTAGTGTTGGTCAGACCCAGTTTTTTGGCATAACCATTCATCAAACCAATAAATGACTCCTGGCTCCCGGCAACGTAATCGGCCAGCGCAATACAGGCGTCATTACCGGACTGGATAATCACACCTTTGTTCAAGTCTGCCACCGAAACCTGATCGCCCGGTTTGAGGAACATTACCGATGAACCACGCAGTGCCGGATTTCCCGTCGCCCAGGCATCTTTACCGACCGTCACCATATCGGTGAGTTTAATCTTATCGGCCTTAAGCGCCTGCCCAACCACATAGCTGGTCATGATTTTAGTCAGGCTCGCGGGATCCAGTTTCTCATCCGCATTGCCTTCTGCCAGCACTTTACCGCTGGCGTAATCCATTAAAATCCATGCACGCGCATCCACGCTCGGCGCTTCAACGGTTTGTTCGGCCGCGAATGCCGTTGGGGCAAAAAGGAATAAAAATGCAGAACCCGCTGCAAGACCACGAAGGAGAGAGGAGTATTGCGTCATAAATGCCACCCGAGTATCCATTCAAAAAAAATACGTTATATCGCCGTATGATAAGTTCGGTGATTAATAACGCACACACAAACTTAAAGAAACCGTAAGTTGGTAAAGTTTTTAAAGTTTATGCAATATCCTGCCGCTTCGCTGCTTCTGGTGTCATTTTTTTGCCAGCTGTTGCTTAAAAGTTAACTTTACTTCACCATCGGAGTCCTGTTCAGCCTGTGGCTGCCTGTCGGAAAAGGGGTGAGTATGATTACGCTGTGGGGTCGGAATAATTCAACCAACGTAAAAAAGTATTGCTGACGCTCGAAGAACTGGAACTACCTTATGAGCAAATTCTCGCGGGCCGTGAGTTTGGGATAAATCACGATGCTGATTTTCTGGCGATGAACCCTAACGGGCTGGTGCCGTTGTTACGTGACGACGAAAGTGATCTCATTCTTTGGGAATCAAACGCCATTGTCCGCTATCTGGCGGCACAGTACGGGCAAAAACGCCTGTGGATCGACTCACCGGCACGTCGTGCGGAAGCAGAAAAATGGATGGACTGGGCAAACCAGACACTCAGTAATGCTCATCGCGGGATCCTGATGGGATTAGTCAGAACACCACCGGAAGAGCGCGATCAGGCCGCCATTGATGCCAGTTGCAAAGAGTGCGACGCCCTGTTTGCCCTGCTCGATGCGGAACTGGCAAAAGTAAAATGGTTCTCTGGCGACGAGTTTGGTGTGGGCGATATCGCTATCGCACCGTTCATCTACAATTTGTTTAACGTTGGCCTGAACTGGACACCGCGTCCAAATCTGCAACGCTGGTATCAGCAACTCACTGAACGCCCCGCAGTGCGCAAAGTGGTGATGATTCCCGTTAGCTAATTGCGTGGGCTAACTTTAAGTAATTCCCCACTGGACTCGTCGGTGAGAACATATAAATAACCGTCGGGTCCAGTGCGAACATCACGAATTCGCTGCCCTCTGTCCGTTAAAATACGGCCATCTTCTGTCACTTTGTCGCCGTTGACGCTCATCACAATGACATCTTTATCTTTCAGCGCGCCAATAAATAATTTTTGCTGCCACTGGGGGAATTTATCGCTGTTATAGAAGGCCATGCCGCTCACGGCGGGCGAATCTTTCCAGTAAAAAACAGGTTGCTCGGTCCCGGCGACGATCTCCCCTTTCGCTTCCGGTATCTTAAAGCCTGAATAGTTGATTCCCCAGGTTGCCAGCGGCCAGCCGTAGTTTTTGCCTTTTTGCGGGATATTAATTTCATCACCACCGCGCGGGCCATGTTCATTCAGCCATAGTGCATTACTCCACGGATTCATCGCCATTCCTTGCGGATTACGAATGCCATAAGACCAGATCTCGGCGCGCGCACCGGATTCCTTTATAAAAGGATTATCATCCGGGATTTCGCCCTGGTCGGTCAGACGCACCAGTTTGCCCTGTAATTTATCCAGATTCTGCGCCGTCGGGCGCTGATTGTTTTCGCCCAGAGCAATAAAAAGATAACCTTTACCGTCGAATACCAGCCGCCCGCCAAAATGGTTGCCGGTAGACAGTTTTGGCATCTGGCGAAAGACGGTGCGAAAGTCGGTCACTTTTGAGAGATCATCACTTAAGCGGCCATAACCCACAGCAGTTCCGGCTTTGCCATCATCGCCAACTTCGGAATAACTTAACCAGATGCGGCGAGACTGAGCAAAATCAGGCGCTAAAACCACGTCCAGCAGGCCGCCCTGCCCGTGCGCCCAAACGTCCGGAACTCCGGAAAGCGGCGCAGATAATCCTTTTCCTGCTTGCCAGTGACGCAACTCGCCGCCGCGCAGAGTGATTAACATACCGTGATTATCGGGTAAAAAGGCCAGTGCCCAGGGATGGTCGAGTTTGTCTTGCAGTACTTCGACATTTACCGTTGCAGGAGCCGCCCAGAGAGCGGAAGAAAGACAAATAAGGGGCACAAGGAAAAAGGATTGTCGATGCATAACGCCTCCGGATTGACTCTGGCTTAAAGCGTAGTCAGTGGAGGAGATAACAAATTCATTTTTACAAAAACTTAAACATGAAGGGGGAGACGCTTTCTCCCCCTTAGTTTTCAGGCCTTCTCAAGCATGGCGTGCTTCTGCAGGCTCTGGATACTCAGCGTTAAGCTCATCAGACAATTTTCAAGCTTATCGGCGTTGACGGTAATAACAGTCGGGCAATCATGGTGCCCACTCATCAAACATACTGCGGCTGTCGCTAATGCTTCTTCAGCATGATGAAGAGCACTCCACTCTTCCTGATCCAGATGAAGATTCAACCGCAGCGATTTATCGTGCAGTTCGCGATTCAGTTTAAAAAAGTTATCTCGTAGATGATTGCTTTCTCTGACGGACATGTATCCTTTTGCCTTCCTCAGTTGCACGTATGCGGCGAGGTCAACGCGTGCGTCGATCAACCGGTTCAGCAGATCGATTCGCTGTCTGTCAACGAACATACTTCGATCCTCCTCTTTCCAGCCTTGTTGCAATTAAATAGTATGGCTATTTTTTGAGCAAAATGCTGTCCAGGATCAATTCTTCACGCCGAATTAACAAAATTTACATTTCCTTCGCCTCCGCCAGCGAATGAGATTGCGATACAAATTTTATCCAGAACTCTGTAGAATCCCTGCCCTGACCTTTCCTGTAACTGAATATTTTTTAAGCTATGAGCAAAGTAACTCCCCAGCCGAAAATCGGCTTTGTTTCCCTTGGCTGTCCGAAAAACCTTGTTGATTCAGAGCGTATTCTCACCGAACTACGCACTGAAGGTTATGACGTGGTACCGAGCTATGACGATGCGGACATGGTGATCGTCAACACCTGCGGCTTTATTGACAGCGCGGTACAAGAATCACTGGAAGCCATTGGTGAAGCGTTGAATGAAAACGGCAAGGTAATTGTGACCGGTTGTCTGGGGGCAAAAGAAGATCAGATCCGCGAAGTCCACCCGAAAGTGCTGGAAATCACCGGGCCTCATAGCTATGAGCAGGTTCTGGAGCACGTTCATCACTACGTGCCAAAACCGAAACACAACCCATTCCTGAGCCTGGTGCCAGAACAAGGTGTGAAACTGACGCCGCGTCATTATGCCTATCTGAAAATTTCTGAAGGCTGTAATCACCGCTGCACCTTCTGCATTATTCCGTCTATGCGCGGCGACCTGGTGAGCCGTCCGATTGGCGAAGTGTTAAGTGAAGCGAAACGTCTGGTAGATGCGGGCGTTAAAGAGATTCTGGTGATCTCGCAGGATACTTCCGCCTATGGCGTTGATGTTAAACATCGTACTGGCTTCCACAACGGCGAGCCGGTAAAAACCAGCATGGTCAGCCTGTGCGAACAGTTATCGAAACTGGGGATCTGGACACGTCTGCACTACGTTTACCCTTATCCGCATGTGGACGACGTCATCCCACTGATGGCGGAAGGCAAAATCCTGCCGTATCTGGACATTCCGTTGCAGCACGCCAGCCCGCGCATTCTCAAACTGATGAAGCGTCCGGGTTCTGTAGATCGCCAACTGGCGCGCATCAAACAGTGGCGCGAAATCTGCCCGGAACTGACCCTACGCTCAACCTTTATTGTCGGCTTCCCTGGCGAGACGGAAGAAGATTTCCAGATGCTACTCGACTTCCTGAAAGAAGCGCGTCTGGATCGCGTTGGCTGCTTTAAATACAGCCCGGTTGAAGGTGCAGACGCCAATGCCCTGCCTGACCAGGTTCCGGAAGAAGTGAAAGAAGAACGCTGGAACCGTTTCATGCAGCTGCAGCAGCAGATTTCCGCCGAGCGCCTGCAAGAGAAAGTGGGCCGTGAAATTCTGGTGATTATCGACGAAGTGGACGAAGAAGGCGCGATTGGTCGCAGCATGGCAGATGCACCGGAAATCGACGGTGCGGTTTATCTCAATGGTGAAACCAACGTTAAGCCGGGTGATATCCTGCGTGTGAAAGTCGAGCACGCCGATGAGTATGATTTGTGGGGTAGCCGGGTTTAATTAATCTAAAGGCAGATCTAACAAGGATATTGTTCTTCGATCTGCCTATACTACCCTTCCCGATGTCCTACCCTTACGCACAAAATCCCCTGACGCATAAATCGAGAAAAATGAATCGTACTCGAGGCAACTCTCACTTTTTCACACCAAATTAAAGTTTTGATCGCAATTACTTGAAATAAGCGTAATGCTTACTATAGTAAACATTACCACAAGGATGGATGTATGGGTGTGTATAAGGAAAGGCGATTCAGCCAAAGCACGAAAAAACTTGGTATTCACGATAAAGTTCTCATGGCTGCCGCTGAAGAAGTGATGCAAGGCATATGGGAGGCTGATTTAGGTAGCGGTGTCATCAAAAAACGGTTACCCCTCCAACAAGGAAAGAGTGGTGGAGCCAGAACAATTATCTTTTTTAAATCAGCAAATCATGTGTTTTTTTATGATGGTTGGTCCAAGAGTGGTCTAAGCAGTAAAGGAACCAAAGAAATCGAAGATGATGAACTGGCGGCCTACAAAAAAATGGCAAATGCATTTCTGGCCTTTAGCAATAAGCAAATAAAGGATTTGATCGAAACCGGCTTTTTGATTGAGGTGAAAAATGAGCGATAAATTACAAATGATGCTGGAAGATGCAAAGGAACTGAATGCACTGGGCCTGATGTCTGATAGTGAGGTTGATGCCATTGCCGTCATGGTCAAAGCCCGTGAAGTCAGCGCCCGTATAGCCAAAGTCAAATCAATGACGGGTGAAGAGATCAAAGCCATCCGCACCCGATACGGCATGTCACAATCCGTGCTGGCACATACAATGGGAATGTCAAAAGAAAGTGTCTCGAAATGGGAACGTAATGAAATAAAACCGAGCGGCCCGGCACTACGTATTTTGAATACATTGGCAATAAAAGGGCCGGAAGTTTTTGCAAAGTAAAATGTTTGCAAATGATTTACCACATTCATTAGTACCCCTTGATTCAGGGGTACTAACACTATTCTAATTCTACTGCCAGCTAATCTGAGCCCTGCCGTTTTTCTTACTCTTATACAGCCGCTCATCCGCCAGCATTTTCAAGCGTTCGACGGTAGTACATTCATTTGAATGCGCTACACCGATACTGGTGCTTAAATTAATGCTTCCCACCTGGAAATGAACGATTTCTTTTAGAATCGATAGCAACTCCTCCAGCGTTCCACCCGTATAAATCACCGCAAATTCGTCACCGCCGAAGCGGTAGACTTTACCTTTATCTACCGGGATCTGTGATTTAAGGATTTTCACCACTTTCATCAACACTTCATCGCCCAGCAAATGACCGAAGGTGTCGTTAATATTTTTGAATTTATCGACGTCAAACAGGCACAAATAACCGCCTTTTTCCGGCAGCGCTTTTAAATCTTCGTCAAAGGATTTTCTACCCATTGCTTTGGTCAGGTCGTCCAGGAACGCCGAGTTATACATACTGTAGAGTTTTTTGACATCGGCAGCCGAAAAGAAAAGCCCGCCATCCAGTACGCGTTCAAAATGGTTATTAATAATGGCTTCTTTCTCCGCAATACCACGATTAATCACTCTGCGTACCAGATAGAGGCAACTGGCACCCGATATCACTGCCACCAATGCGGCAAAGAAAATAATCAATGTACAAACCCGCAAATAAACATCTTTTTTATACGAAAATACGTACAATCCGGTCGGCAAATAGGCGAAGTGCTCCATCGCTTCCGAAACGGTGAAGATGGCGTTTTTAGCATTATATTCATCACCGGTCACCGGTTTACCGTTCTTAAACAGAGAGAACATCAGGTTCTCGCTGTCCATCGCCAGCGATTTTGACAGTAAAGAAAAACGCTCCAGACCAAGCAAAAATATCAGACTACGATTGTGAGTTACCGGATAGAGGTAATAGACGAAGGTTTTACCGTCAAAAGAGATAAACCCTGTATTTTTGACATGTCGATACTTCACAACCTGCATAATATCTGCACAATAATTTTTCTCGAACTCCTTTACCTGAATACATTCGTCACTGGAAATCAGATAAGGACCGACATCGTACAAATAAGAGGGTGAAACCGAGTCGGCGTAAGCTGTGCGTAAGCCAACCAACAGCTGTTCCTCCGTGGGATTTAGCGTGTTGATAAGATCAATTGTCACGCTACGCCGATATTCAGCAATATTTGCCACCGCAAAAGCAGTATCAATAACGGACTGTTTCAGGCTATACACCCGTTCCTTTACCATTTGAGTGTAGATCCCGCAGGCAACTGCTGAAATCATGATAAAAATCAGCAGACTGACTGTAAGTACGAACTTATTGATTCTGGACATACGTAAACTACTCTTTTACTAATTTTCCACTTTTATCCCAGGCGGAGAATGGCATGGGTTTCTGGTACAGATACCCCTGAGCCTGAACACATCCTAATTTGATTAATTCACGCGCAACGTCTTCGCTCTCTACGCCTTCCGCAATCACCGGGATCCGGTTATAGCGTGCCAGATCGAAAATAATGCGCACAATTTTTCCCGCAGTACCGAAAATATCGCCGGTAAATTGCGAGTCCACCTTTATGCTGTCTGGATTAATTTCATAAAAACGTTTCAGGTTTGACAAACCGGTGCCAAAGTCATCAATCGATATCCGTACCCCTTGTTTACGCAGTTGTTCAATATTGAGATAAAAATGTTCATTAATTCGCTCGATCACGGTTTCAGTGATCTCAACACAGAGGCTGTTCGCCTTCAGGCCATTTTCTTTCATGATGGTGGTAAAACGCTCATGAAAGTGCGGTTCGTTTAACTGCCAGGGCGAAACATTAATATGCAGTAAGAAATCATCCTTCAGCGATGCACGCTGACTAAAATGTCTGAATTCACCCATTGCCGTTTTAATAATCTGATAACCCAGCTCATTGATAAACCCGATATCTTCAGCAATGGTAATGAACTTCAGCGGTGAAATGATCCCCCGCTCCGCAGACACCCAACGGCACAACGCCTCCGCGCCCAGAATGGCGCGGGTGTTAATATCAACGATCGGTTGATAGACGAGGAATAGTTCGCCAATTTCCATTGCATGGCGAATATTACGCGCAATCCAGATATTCTCTTCTATTTCGTTGAGTTTCGCGTCATCACAGAAAATAAACTCGGAGAACATATGGTCACGGATACTGGAAATCGCCAGTTTCAGTTTTTCTGCGTAACTCCAGGCGTTTTCCCCCTGCAAAGGTTCACAAATGGCAGACTTATGGATGCGCAGATTGCGGTAGCCAAAGCTGCTGTCAAAATCGTTTACCATCGCTATTTTACGGGTAAATGTCTGTACATTTTCCCGACACAGAAGTAAATAGAGATCGGCATTGAATGTCACGATATCGCAGCATTGTGCATATTTCTCAGCAATTCGCTGACACAATTTCCTGACGATTTTATTGCGTTCATCAACACCAAACACAGCTTCCACGGCTTCCAGACCACACAGTTTGATGATCCCCACAGCCAGATACTGATTATTGTTGGACTCAATAATCGCCATATTTTTAATAAAACCACTTTCCTGATCGTAAGAGATCAGTGAGAGCAATTTATTTGACCGTTCAATTTCGGCATCTTTCATTTCCGCGATCGAATTTTTGATGCTGATAATCTCTTTCGCATCGCCTTCGCGAATTTTCAGAGCCTCGATCTGATCCGTTGAGTCAGGCAAAAACGCCAGCGTATTAACCAGCTCTGTCATTTCAGAAAATTGCCGACGGAACACACGAGTGGTCATTAAATAAACCACCAGCAATACGATAATAATGAACGCAAACGGCAGATAAAAAAGTTTATCTGATGCGTTCAATAAATTACCGCCCGGATAATAAAAATAGATTTCGAATAATGCGTTATTTGGCACCGCTGATGTTTTTTCGATATATTCAGTATCGACAGAATCAATAATATTATAATTACCTTCGCTATTATAAATAATCAGTTTTTCACGAGCGAGTTGATTCTTGGCAATGATCTCATGGCCTTGTTTCAAAAATAGAACTTCATCATTAGCGCTGATTTGATCAAGATACTCGTTCAGATATCGCCAGTTTAAATCGACATGAATTTTATCCACCGCTAACAAATCGTGATCTTTGCCGTTGATGCGTAGCGTAAAAGAGATACATTTTTTACCCGGACGATCAAAGCAATTGTATGCCGGATTCCAGCTGTTGTTAGAGTCATCTGAAGCCACCGACCACGGTCGTTTCGATGGGTTAAAATCGGCAAAAATAACCCGCCCTGACTCGTCGACAAGCGGTCCATTTACTTGTTCCTGATGATAAACAACGATTTTATCGTTCGCCCTCCGCGAAAAGAGATAATATTTATTATCATCAAGTACCAGTCCCACCGAGTCTAAAAATGGCATCATTTCCATTTTCAGGATCACAGCGCGTTGAATCTCCTCTGTATTTTTTAATAAATACAGTGAGTCCTTTAATGTCAGGGCCGAACGTTCAATATCTTTAAAGAAATAGCCGACGTTTTTCTGAATAAGTTCAAAGCGGCTATCGGCACGTTTTACCGCGCGTTCCGATACCAGTTGATAGTTAATGATGAAAAAAAGGCCAATAAATGACAGTGCTGCCAATAAAAATAAAATTATCAGCCTTATCTTTATCTTTTCGTATAAACTCAGCATGTTAATACATTTAACAAAATAACTGTCTGAACGCTGTGCCGCTGCAAAAACAGTCCCTTGCTGCGGCTTTTTAACCAAATTACCCGATTCTACAAAATCAGCAGAAAGTTACAACACTTGCTTAGGGCAATAATTTCCTGTGAGGTGATTACTCTTTCAAGTAATATTCAAACGTAACTATCCTTTAATTTTCGGATCCAGCGCATCGCGTAAACCATCGCCCAACAAATTGAACGCCAGTACAGTCAGAAAAATAGCCAGGGCCGGAAAAACAGCGACATGCGGCGCGATAACCATATCCGCTCGAGCCTCATTGAGCATTGCTCCCCACTCTGGTGTCGGCGGCTGCGCACCGAGGCCGAGAAATGACAGGCTGGCGGCAGAGATAATCGAGGTACCAATGCGCATGGTGAAAAACACCACGATAGAAGAGACGGTCCCAGGCAGGATATGACGCAACAAAATGGTCATATCGCTAGCACCAATACTGCGTGCTGACTCAATAAAGGTTTGCTGTTTCAACACCAGCGTGTTGCCGCGCACCAGGCGGGCAAACGCAGGGATGGAAAAAATGGCGACTGCAATAATCACGTTAGCAATGCCGCTTCCCAACACCGCAACAACAGCGATCGCCAGTAAAATACCCGGGAAGGCAAACAGCACATCGCAAATGCGCATGATCAGCCGATCCCACCAGCCTTCATAATATCCAGCCAACAAGCCCAGCAACGTCCCTATCGCCGCACCGATAAACACGGCAAACACGCCCGCCGCCAGCGAGATTTGCGCACCAACCAGGACACGGCTGAAAATGTCGCGCCCCAGTGAATCGACGCCAAACCAGTGCTGCAAAGAAGGTCCGTTATTCAGATTGTCATAATCAAAATAATTTTCGGCGTCATAGGGAGCGATCCAGCGTGCAAAAATGGCCACCACAATCAATAAAATAACGAATAATGCGGCGGTCATCGCCATATGCTGACGGCGAAATCGTCGCCAGAATTCATGCCACGGTGTACGTACCTGGTCAGGTTTGACCAGTGGCATGGCGTTTAACACCGCCTGACGTCGCCAGTTAAATAGTCGCATCCTTACTTGTACCTGATAGCCGGGTTAATGGCGGCGTAAAGCACATCCACCACTAAGTTGATAAGAATAAATTCCAGCGAGAAAAGCAGAATTTCCGCCTGAATCACCGGGTAATCGCGCATTTCTACGGAGTCAACGAGTAAGCGTCCAAGTCCGGGCCAGTTGAAAACTTTCTCCACCACGATAGAACCACCGAGCAAAAAGCCAAACTGTAAGCCCATCATGGTCACTACCGGGATCATCGCGTTGCGTAGCCCGTGTTTGAGGACAACCCAGGTTTCGCTTACCCCTTTCGCCCTCGCGGTACGCATATAATCTTCGCTTAAAACGTCGACAAACGACGCGCGGGTAAAGCGCGCCATCACGGCGGCCACTGCCGCGCCGAGCGTCAGGGAGGGTAAAATGTAGTGCTGCCAACTGTCTGCTCCCACGGTAGGCAGCCAGCCCAGTTCAACGGAGAATACCTGAATTAAAAGCATCCCCAGCGCAAATGCCGGAAACGAGATCCCCGACACCGCAATGGTCATACTCAATCGATCCGGCCAACGGTTACGCCAGACGGCGGCGATAATTCCCGCCGCCATACCAAATATCACCGCCCAGACCATACTGGTTATGGTCAGCCACAGCGTTGGCATAAAGCGGCTGGCAATCTCATCGGCAACCGGACGACGCGACACCATCGACAGGCCAAAATCCCCCTGCACAGCATTGCTGATATAGTGCCAGAACTGGTGATACAGCGGCTGATCCAACCCCAGCTGCTGACGCACCAGTTCTATAACCTGCGCATCAGCTTCGGGCCCGGCAATCAATCGCGCCGGATCGCCGGGCAGCATATGCACAAATAAAAACACCAGCACCGAGACGATAAACAGCGTTGGAATCAACCCCAGTAAGCGTTTGATAACGTAATTAAGCATTCCACTCCCTGCGTTGCTTATTGCAAATCCGCGTCTTCAAAGCTGAAGCCGGTGTCTGGCATGATCCAAAAACCGGTCAGGTTTTTACTGTGTGCCGACACCAGTTTTTCTACCACCAGCGGGATCCACGGCGACTCTTGCCAGATGATATCCTGCGCCGCCTTATACAAGCGGGTCTTTTCCGCCGGATCATTCGTTTTCAGTGCCTGAGCCAGGAAGTCATCCACCTGTTTATTGCTGTAAAATGCGGTATTAAACAGCATCGGTGGCCAGTTTTGCGAGGCGAACAGTGGCGATAGCGCCCAGTCCGCTTCGCCGGTTGAAGCCGACCAGCCAGTGTAGAACATCCGCACGCCGCTCTCTTTTTGCCCTTTACCTTCAACTTCTGCCGCCCGCTGTCCGGCATCCATCGCAGTCACCTGGGCTTTAATCCCGACCTGCGCTAACTGCTGCTGGGTAAATTGCAGCACTTTCTGCGCGGTGCTGTGGTTATGTGACGACCACAGCGTGGTACTGAAACCGTTGGGATATCCCGCCTCTTTCAGTAATTCGCGCGCTTTCACTGGATCGTAAGGCCACGGTTTATAACTTTGCGCGTAGGCGATACTCGGCGGTACCACACCAGTAGCTGGCGTTGCATAGCCCGCGAAGGCCACTTTCACCAGCGCCGGGCGGTTAATGGCGTAATTCAGCGCCTCACGGACCTTCGGGTTATCGAATGGCTTTTGCGTCACGTTCATACTGATATAACGCTGCATAATTGACGGACTGGCCATCAACTCGATATTTTTGTTTTTCTCCAGCAGTGCGGCCTGCTCGTAAGGAATGGGGAAAGCAAACTGCGCTTCACCGGTTTGCAGCATTGCCGCGCGGGTGTTGTTATCCGCCACCGGACGCCAGGTTATGCTGTCCAGTTTGGGCAATCCTGACTGCCAGTAACCCGCGAATTTTTTCACCTTCACAAAATCGGTCTGATTCCAGGTATCCAGTTCATACGGTCCGGTTCCCACCGGATGAAAACCAATCTCCTTGCCATATTTTTCCAGCGCTGCCGGTGAAATCATCGCGGTCGCCGGATGGGCAAGAATATTAATAAACGCTGAGAACGGCTGTTTGAGGGTAATCTTTACCGTTGTCGGATCGATCGCTTCCGTTTTGGCAATATTCTTATACAGGTTATAGCGTTTAAGATGATTCGCCGGATCGCTGGCCCGGTCCAGATTCGCTTTCACCGCCGCGGCGTTGAAATCGGTGCCATCCTGGAATTTAATTCCTTCCCGCAATTTCACGGTGTAAGTAATGCCGTCATCGGAAACGGTATAACTCTCCGCCAGCACGTTTTTCAGTTTCATCTCTTTATCCAGACCGAACAGCCCCTGGTAAAACGATTTCGCTACGGCCTGAGATAACGTGTCATTCGCGTCATACGGATCGAGCGTGGTGAAATTCGATCCTACCGCCACCACCACATCTTTGGCAGCGAATGCACAAGATGCCATCAACGCTGTCGCAATGCCCAGCGCCACTAACCCACTACGGTGTACAGCTCTTGCCATTTTATTCTCCGCCTGAATGTTATCTTCGCATGAATGCGTATTCTGATTGTGGTTGTGCGACGTAATGCCCCGGCCCGACGCATTGCAACGAGACGGCTGCCACCTCTTCGCCACGCAGATGAATATTGCTGGGAAGATCGTCCGACAGCAGTACACGCTGCGGTCGTTGTCGGGACGGTTCAGCGACCGGAACTGCCGCCAGTAATTTACGCGTATAAGGATGCTGCGGGTTTTCGAAGACCGCGCGCCGTGGACCAATTTCAACAATTTGCCCGAGATACATCACCGCCACACGATGACTAATCCGCTCTACCACAGCCATATCGTGGGAGATAAACAGATACGCAATGCCGAAATCACGCTGGAGATCGAGCAACAAGTTGATAATCTGCCCGCGAATTGAAACATCCAGCGCCGAAACGGCTTCGTCGGCAATGATCACTTTTGGATTCAATGCCAACGCGCGAGCAATGCAGATGCGCTGGCGCTGACCGCCGGAAAACTCATGCGGGTAACGCCAGGCATGTTCAGGTAACAGGCCCACGCGCTCCAGCAACCACGCAACGCGTGCAGCCGCGTCTTTACCTGGCAATAAACCGTGTACACGCAGCGGTTCGATAATCGAATCACCGATGGTCTGACGTGGGTCCAGCGAAGCGTAAGGGTCCTGAAAAATAAACTGAATATCGCGGCGTAATGCCTGAAGTTTGCCGGGTGACAAGGTATCGATTCGCTGACCGTTAAAGATAATTTCGCCGCCCTGCGATTCGACCAGGCGCAGCAACGCCCGCCCGGTAGTGGATTTACCGCTGCCAGACTCGCCCACCAGCGATAGCGTTTCGCCAGGCCAGAGATCAAAACTGACTTTCTCAACGGCATGCACTTCCCGCGTTACGCGATTCAACAAACCGCTGCGCAAAGGGAAACGGGTGACCAGATTACGCACCCGTAAAACAGGTTCGCCATCCACCACCGTTTTCTGCTCGATGGGGGGTTCCTGTTTCGCTGGATGTTCAAGCGATATCAATGAGAAACGTCGGGGATAATCTAACCCTTTCATCACACCAAGTTGCGGAACAGCAGCTAACAGCGCACGGGTGTAAGGATGTTGCGGTGCATGAAAAATCTGTTCGACGGTACCCGTTTCCACCGCCTCGCCCTGATACATCACCAGTACCCGATCGGCAATCTCTGCCACCACGCCCATATCGTGAGTGATAAAGATAACGCCCATCGACATCTCTTTTTGCAATACTTTGATTAATTGCAGGATCTGCGCCTGAATAGTGACATCCAGCGCGGTGGTTGGCTCATCGGCTATCAGCACCGCCGGGCGGCATGACAGCGCCATCGCAATCATCACTCGCTGGCGCATCCCGCCAGAGAGTTGATGCGGATAACGTGAAAGAATGGTTTGTGCCTCCGGAATGCGTACCTGATCCAGCATCCGCTTCGCCTCGACCATCGCTTCTTCACGACTGGCGTTCTGATGCAGACGAATTGATTCGGCAATCTGTTCACCCACAGAAAATACCGGGTTCAGCGATGTCATCGGCTCCTGAAATATCATCGCCATATCCGCACCGCGCACATGGCGCATTTGTGCAGCGCTCTGCTCGCTAAGTTCAATCACATCACGACTGCGCCGCCGCAACAGCATTTTATCGCACTGTACTAAACCGCCCGCCTGTTCCAACAGACGCATCAATGCCAGCGCAGTCACTGACTTACCGGAGCCGGATTCGCCAACAATTGCCAGCGTCTCACCGCGTTGCAGACTAAAAGAGAGATTGCGGACCGCAGCTATTTTCTGCTGGTCCTGCATAAAGGCAATATTAAGATTTTCAACCGCCAGCACATTACCGGCATCAAGTTCATCACTGTGTGGCAACGGTGTCCCCTTTTTCACGGTAGATACCGGTGGTTGGCGTATCGCCTGCGTAGCCCCAGGCGCGATACATTCCTTCGGTGTTAAACGGTAGCGCGACATTCCCTTCATGGTCGATAGCGATTAAGCCACCGCTACCGCCAAGCGCAGGGAGTTTTTCCATTACTACCCGCTCGCAGGCTTCCGCGAGACTTAATCCGCCGTAATCCATTAACGCGGCGATGTCATATGCCGCCAGCGCGCGGATGAAGACTTCGCCCGTGCCGGTACAAGAAACCGCCACACTGGCGTTATTGGCGTAGCATCCGGCCCCCACTAAGGGACTATCGCCAACTCGTCCGGGTAATTTATTGGTCATTCCGCCCGTGGACGTGGCTGCCGCCAGATTGCCGTCTAAATCCAACGCCACGGCCCCTACGGTGCCCATTTTCTGTTTTTCATCCAGTGGCGCACCGCTATGGTCGAGGACTGTTGCCCCTTCCTCGCGCGCTGCCAGTAGTTGTTCATAACGCAAAGGCGTGGAGAAAATCTCCGGCGAGACGCGCTCCATGCCATGAGCAAACGCAAAATTTTCTGCCCCTTCGCCAATCATCATCACATGCGGGCTTTGCTCCATCACCAGCCGGGCGGCAAGAACCGGATTACGCAGATGACTAACGCCCGCCACCGCACCGGCTTTCAGGGTGTTACCATCCATCACACAGGCGTCCAGTTCATGGGTCTCATCACGCGTAAAGACAGCGCCAATTCCGGCGTTAAACAGTGGACACTCTTCCAGCAGACGCACCGCTTCCGTCACCACATCCAGCGCACTTTCGCCCGCTTCCAGCATTTTCTGCCCGGTTTCAACAATGGCAGACAACGCCTCGATGTAGCGTAATTCCTGTTGCAGACTCATCTGCGCGCGGCTAATTGCACCTGCGCCACCATGAATTGCAATAACTGCTTTGCCCATAGTATTCGTCCATTAAGGGTGGCTCGCCACTTTTGCTATAAATATCAGAATTTTTATGAATTACTCATTCAATTTTTGAATATAGAAAGATGGATATGGCATGTAAAGGCAGGACCCAGCGCTACGCCCGAGGTGGCATACAGTCTGTGGCGTTTTTCTGACATAATAGGCAAATTCGATTTTGCCTCCGCAGGAGTGTTTTCATGGAATTTACCACCGGATTGATGTCGCTCGACACCGCGCTTAATGAGATGCTTTCTCGCGTCACCCCACTGACCGCCCAGGAAACGCTGCCACTGGTACAGTGTTTTGGTCGTATTCTGGCGAGCGATGTCGTTTCGCCGCTTGATGTTCCGGGGTTTGATAACTCCGCAATGGACGGCTACGCGGTGCGTTTAGCCGATATTGCCTCCGGGCAACCGCTGCCCGTTGCCGGTAAATCCTTTGCCGGTCAGCCATACCATGGTGAATGGCCTGCGGGTACCTGCATTCGTATTATGACCGGTGCGCCGGTGCCGGAAGGCTGCGAAGCGGTGGTGATGCAGGAGCAGACTGAACAAACGGACAATGGCGTGCGTTTTACTGCTGAAGTGCGTAGCGGGCAAAATATTCGCCGTCGCGGTGAAGATATCTCTGCAGGTGCGGTTGTTTTCCCGGCGGGAACTCGCCTGACTACCGCAGAGCTGCCAGTAATTGCTTCACTGGGGATTGCCGAAGTTCCGGTGATTCGTAAAGTGCGTGTAGCGCTTTTTTCTACCGGTGATGAACTCCAGTTGCCCGGTCAGCCGCTGGGCGACGGCCAAATCTACGATACCAACCGTCTCGCCGTACACCTGATGTTAGAACAGTTGGGATGCGAGGTAATCAACTTAGGGATTATCCGCGACGATCCCCATGCCCTGCGCGCCGCATTTATTGAAGCCGACAGCCAGGCGGATGTGGTGATCAGTTCCGGCGGTGTTTCAGTGGGTGAAGCGGATTACACCAAAACGATTCTTGAAGAGCTGGGGGAGATCGCCTTCTGGAAGCTAGCGATTAAACCAGGTAAACCGTTCGCGTTCGGTAAACTCAGCAATAGCTGGTTCTGCGGCCTGCCGGGCAACCCGGTTTCAGCGACGCTGACCTTCTATCAACTGGTACAGCCTTTGCTGGCAAAACTAAGCGGCAACACCGCCAGCGGCCTGCCCGCGCGCCAGCGCGTACGCACAGCGTCCCGCCTGAAAAAAACGCCAGGACGTCTTGATTTCCAGCGCGGCGTGCTGCACCGCAACGCCGATGGCGAACTGGAAGTGACGACCACCGGACATCAGGGTTCACATATATTTAGCTCCTTTAGCCTCGGCAACTGCTTTATCGTACTGGAACGCGATCGCGGCAATGTGGAAGTGGGCGAATGGGTGGAAGTAGAACCGTTTAACGCGTTGTTCGGAGGCCTGTAATGGCGGAACTCAGCGATCAGGAGATGCTGCGCTACAACCGGCAAATCATTCTGCGCGGTTTTGATTTTGACGGTCAGGAGGCGCTAAAAGATTCTCGTGTGCTGGTAGTCGGCCTCGGTGGACTCGGCTGCGCAGCTTCGCAGTATCTGGCAAGCGCCGGTGTCGGCAACCTGACGCTGCTCGACTTCGACTCGGTTTCGCTCTCGAATCTGCAACGCCAGACGCTGCACAGTGATGCTACGGTCGGGCAACCGAAGGTGGAATCCGCCCGTGACGCCCTGGCGCGGATCAACCCACATATCGCGATTACGCCAGTCAATGCACTGCTGGATGACGCAGAACTTGCAGCATTGATTGCTGAACACGATCTGGTGCTCGACTGTACGGATAACGTTGCGGTACGTAATCAACTGAACGCAGGCTGTTTTGCCGCGAAGGTGCCGCTGGTTTCCGGCGCGGCAATTCGTATGGAAGGTCAAATCACGGTCTTCACTTATCAGGACGGCGAACCGTGCTATCGCTGCCTTAGCCGTTTGTTTGGCGAGAACGCGTTAACCTGCGTAGAAGCAGGCGTGATGGCACCGTTGATCGGCGTAATTGGTTCATTGCAGGCAATGGAAGCGATCAAACTGCTGGCAGGTTATGGTAAACCGGCCAGCGGGAAAATCGTCATGTACGATGCGATGACCTGTCAGTTTCGCGAAATGAAACTGATGAGTAATCCGGGGTGTGAGGTGTGCGGGCAGTAATTGCCACCTTCAGGCCTGATAAGACGCGGCACTCCGCCACGTCATCAGCAATTTACGAGGATGCAGAACGTCCGGTTAAATCGACGTTCTGCCAAACGCTCCCTGCCAGTCCTGCTCAAACTTCGCCACAGCGGCATCAACCGCCGGATAGCTAATCATCTGTTGTGCGACATCCAGCGGCAGAGTAATTGATTCACATCCTGCCAGTAAGCAGTCCAGCGCCTGACGCGGGGTTTTGAAACTTGCTGCCAGCACTTTCGCCTGCGGCGCATGCATTTTCAATAACTGGTGTAAGTCGGTCACAGTCTGAATGCCGCTACCGCCCTGAGCATCAATACGATTAACGTAAGGCGCAACATATTCCGCACCTGCCAGCGCCGACAGCAGCCCTTGTGCCGCGCCATATACCGCGGTTCCCAGCGTCGGAATCCCTTCCGCTTTTAACATCTTAATCGCTGCCAGCCCCTCGGCGGTCACCGGAACTTTCACCACGATATCCGCAATAATAGAACGCAGCTTAAGCGCGTCATTCACCATCCCTTCAGCAGTGGTAGCCATTACCTGGGCAAACAGACGCCCCTGACCGCCCATCGCTTCATGAAGTTCCGGAAGCACAACCTCCAGCGGTTTTTTACCCGCGGCGATAATGCTTGGGTTAGTAGTCACACCCGCCAGCGGAAAAATACGTGACAGCGCCTTCACCGCAACAACGTCTGAAGTATCCAGATACAGTTCCATAACCATCCTCAAAATGTACTTTTTGTCTGAATGTAGACTATCACGGGAAAACTCTCTGAACAGTTGACGCACATCAATCTAACTTTCATTCGAAAGTATTTTAATGCTTGAACGAAACAGAGAGGCAACTATGATTTTCAATATTCAGCGCTACTCGACCCATGATGGCCCCGGTATCCGCACGGTCGTATTTCTTAAAGGCTGTTCGCTGGGCTGCCGCTGGTGTCAGAACCCGGAAAGCCGCGCCCGCACGCAGGATCTGTTGTATGACGCACGACTGTGTCTGGAAGGCTGCGAGCTGTGCGCTAAGGCCGCGCCGGACGTGATTGAGCGTGCGTTGAATGGTTTGCTTATTCATCGGGAAAAGTTAACCCCGGAGCATCTGACGGCGTTAACCGACTGCTGCCCGACACAGGCGTTAACCGTGTGTGGGGAAGTGAAAAGCGTTGAGGAGATCATGGCGACCGTTCTGCGCGATAAACCGTTTTACGATCGCAGCGGCGGCGGCTTAACGCTTTCTGGCGGTGAACCGTTTATGCAGCCGGAAATGGCGATGGCGCTACTGCAAGCCAGCCACGAGGCTGGCATTCATACTGCGGTAGAAACCTGTCTGCATGTGCCGTGGAAATATATCGCCCCTTCTCTGCCCTATATCGATCTGTTTCTTGCCGATTTAAAACACGTTGCCGACGCGCCGTTTAAACAGTGGACCGACGGTAACGCCGCCAGAGTGCTGGATAACCTGAAAAAACTCGCCTCAGCGGGCAAAAAAATCATTATCCGCGTGCCGCTGATTCAGGGCTTTAATGCCGACGAAACCTCTGTAAAAGCCATTACCGATTTTGCCGCCGACGAGCTGCACGTTGGCGAAATTCATTTCCTGCCCTACCACACGCTAGGCATCAACAAATATCACTTACTTAATCTGCCCTATGACGCCCCGGAAAAACCGCTTGATGCGCCAGAACTGCTCGACTTTGCCCAGCAGTATGCCTGCCAGAAAGGGTTAACCGCGACCTTACGAGGATAACAACCATGACCACACTGAAACTGGACACGCTCAGCGACCGCATTAAAGCGCACAAAAATGCGCTGGTGCATATTGTGAAACCGCCGGTTTGTACCGAGCGCGCGCAGCACTATACCGAGATGTATCAACAACATCTCGATAAGCCGATCCCGGTACGACGCGCGCTGGCGCTGGCACATCACCTGGCGAATCGCACCATCTGGATCAAACACGATGAGTTGATCATTGGCAACCAGGCAAGCGAAGTTCGCGCCGCGCCGATCTTCCCGGAATATACCGTCTCGTGGATCGAAAAAGAGATTGATGATCTGGCAGATCGTCCCGGTGCTGGCTTTGCGGTGAGCGAAGAGAACAAACGCGTTCTGCATGAAGTGTGCCCGTGGTGGCGCGGTCAGACCGTACAGGATCGCTGCTACGGCATGTTTACCGATGAGCAAAAAGGTCTGCTGGCGACCGGCATCATTAAAGCGGAAGGCAATATGACCTCCGGCGATGCGCACCTGGCGGTCAATTTCCCGCTGCTGCTGGAAAAAGGGCTTGATGGTCTGCGCGAGAAAGTAGCGGAACGTCGCTCGCGCATCAACCTGACGGTGCTGGAAGATTTACACGGTGAGCAATTCCTGAAAGCGATTGATATCGTGCTGGTGGCAGTCAGTGAACATATTGAACGTTTCGCTGCCCTGGCGCGTGAAATGGCCGCGACCGAAACCCGCGAAAGCCGTCGCGATGAACTGCTGGCGATAGCAGAAAACTGCGATCTCATCGCCCACCAGCCGCCGCAGACTTTCTGGCAGGCGCTGCAACTGTGTTACTTCATCCAGTTGATATTGCAGATCGAATCTAACGGTCACTCGGTATCGTTTGGTCGTATGGACCAGTATCTCTACCCGTACTATCGTCGTGATGTTGAACTGAAACAGACGCTGGATCGCGAACACGCCATCGAATTGCTGCATAGCTGCTGGTTGAAATTGCTGGAAGTGAACAAAATCCGCTCCGGCTCGCACTCGAAAGCCTCTGCGGGAAGTCCTCTGTATCAGAATGTCACCATTGGCGGACAAAATCTGGTTGATGGTCAACCAATGGACGCGGTGAATCCCCTCTCTTACGCGATCCTTGAGTCCTGCGGCCGTCTGCGTTCGACTCAGCCTAACCTCAGCGTGCGCTACCACGCGGGAATGAGCAACGATTTCCTCGACGCCTGTGTGCAGGTGATCCGCTGCGGCTTCGGGATGCCGGCGTTCAACAACGACGAAATCGTGATCCCGGAATTTATTAAACTCGGTATTGAACCGCAGGACGCTTACGACTACGCAGCGATTGGTTGTATAGAAACCGCCGTCGGTGGCAAATGGGGCTATCGCTGTACCGGCATGAGCTTTATCAACTTCGCCCGCGTGATGCTGGCGGCGCTGGAAGGCGGGCGTGATGCCACCAGCGGCAAAGTGTTCCTGCCACAAGAAAAAGCGTTGTCGGCAGGTAACTTCAACAACTTCGATGAAGTGATGGACGCGTGGGATACGCAAATCCGTTACTACACGCGTAAATCAATCGAAATCGAATATGTCGTCGACACCATGCTGGAAGAGAACGTGCACGATATTCTCTGCTCGGCGCTGGTGGATGACTGTATTGAGCGAGCGAAAAGCATCAAGCAAGGCGGCGCGAAATATGACTGGGTTTCTGGCCTGCAGGTTGGCATTGCCAACCTCGGCAACAGCCTGGCGGCCGTGAAGAAACTGGTATTTGAACAGGGCGCGATTGGTCAGCAACAGCTTGCTGCCGCACTGGCAGATGACTTCGACGGCCTGACTCACGAGCAGCTGCGTCAGCGGCTGATTAACGGTGCGCCGAAGTACGGCAACGACGATGATACTGTCGATACGCTGCTGGCTCGCGCTTATCAGACCTATATCGACGAACTGAAACAGTACCATAACCCACGCTACGGTCGTGGTCCGGTTGGCGGCAACTATTACGCGGGTACGTCGTCTATCTCCGCTAACGTACCGTTTGGCGCGCAGACTATGGCAACGCCGGACGGACGTAAAGCGCATACCCCGCTGGCAGAAGGCGCAAGCCCGGCTTCCGGTACTGATCATCTTGGCCCTACTGCGGTCATTGGCTCGGTGGGTAAACTGCCTACGGCAGCGATTCTCGGCGGCGTGTTGCTCAACCAGAAACTGAATCCAGCCACACTGGAGAACGAATCTGACAAGCAGAAACTGATGATCCTGCTGCGCACCTTCTTCGAGGTGCATAAAGGCTGGCATATTCAGTACAACATCGTTTCCCGCGAAACGCTGCTGGATGCGAAAAAACATCCCGATCAGTATCGCGATCTGGTAGTGCGTGTCGCGGGTTATTCCGCCTTCTTCACCGCGCTCTCTCCAGACGCTCAGGACGATATCATCGCCCGTACCGAACATATGCTGTAATCCCCTCAGCCCGGCGGAGACGTCGCCGGGCTAAATCATTCACACCATCAATTTCACTCTCACTTTCATTCGAAATATAATTTGTGCTCTGCGTCACATTGTTATTACACTGTTACGGTTTCATTTTCGAGCCAGGAGCACACCTATGAGCGTAAAAGTTATCGTCACAGACATGGACGGTACTTTTCTTAACGACGCCAAAACGTACAACCAACCACGTTTTATGGCGCAATATCAGGAACTGAAAAAGCGCGGCATCAAGTTCGTTGTCGCCAGCGGTAATCAGTATTACCAGCTTATTTCGTTCTTTCCTGAGCTAAAGGATGAGATCTCTTTTGTCGCGGAAAACGGCGCACTGGTTTACGAACATGGCAAGCAACTGTTCCACGGCGAACTGACCCGACATGAATCGCGGATTGTTATTGGCGAGTTGCTAAAAGATAAGCAACTCAATTTTGTCGCCTGCGGTCTGCAAAGTGCATATGTCAGCGAAAATGCCCCCGAAGCATTCGTCGCACTGATGGCAAAACACTACCATCGCCTGAAACCTGTAAAAGATTATCAGGAAATTGACGACGTACTGTTCAAGTTTTCGCTCAACCTGCCGGATGAACAAATCCCGTTAGTGATCGACAAACTGCACATAGCGCTGGATGGCATTATGAAACCCGTTACCAGTGGTTTTGGCTTTATCGACCTGATTATTCCCGGTCTACATAAAGCAAACGGTATTTCGCGGTTACTGAAACGCTGGGATCTGTCACCGCAAAATGTGGTAGCGATTGGCGACAGCGGTAACGATGCGGAGATGCTGAAAATGGCGCGTTATTCCTTTGCGATGGGCAATGCTGCGGAAAACATTAAACAAATCGCCCGTTACGCTACCGATGATAATAATCATGAAGGCGCGCTGAATGTGATTCAGGCTGTACTGGATAACACATCCCCTTTTAACAGCTGACCTCTCTACCGGAGCCATGCGCTCCGGTTATCCCTTCTTTTTACATCCTGTACATCACATCAAATCATTAAACTTGCATTAACTTATTTATAACTTATATTGTCACATGCAAATCAGCATAGTTTCGAATGAAAGTTAATGCGAGGTGGTTATGGCTTCTACTTTTACCAGCGACACATTGCCTGCCGATCACAAAGCAGCTATCCGTCAGATGAAGCACGCGCTGCGGGCGCAGCTTGGCGACGTCCAGCAGATCTTTAATCAGCTAAGCGATGACATTGCCACGCGAGTGGCTGAAATCAACGCACTCAAAGCACAGGGCGATGCCGTCTGGCCGGTGCTGTCTTATGCCGATATCAAAGCAGGTCATGTTACTGCAGAGCAGCGCGAACAGATTAAACGTCGCGGTTGTGCGGTGATAAAAGGCCATTTCCCCCGCGAACAAGCGCTAGGCTGGGATCAGTCGATGCTGGACTATCTGGACCGCAACCGCTTTGACGAGGTCTACAAAGGCCCCGGCGATAATTTCTTCGGGACGCTCAGCGCTTCACGTCCCGAGATTTACCCCATCTACTGGTCGCAGGCGCAAATGCAGGCCCGCCAGAGTGAAGAAATGGCGAATGCGCAGTCGTTTCTCAATCGTCTGTGGACATTTGAAAGTGATGGAAAGCAATGGTTTAACCCGGATGTGAGCGTCATCTACCCTGACCGTATCCGCCGCCGTCCGCCCGGAACGACCTCCAAAGGTCTTGGAGCGCATACCGACTCCGGGGCGCTGGAACGCTGGCTGCTTCCAGCGTATCAGCACGTTTTCGCTAACGTCTTTAATGGCAATCTGGCGAAATACGATCCCTGGCATGCGGCACATCGTACGGAAGTTGAAGAGTACACGGTGGACAACACCACCAAATGTTCCGTGTTTCGGACATTCCAGGGCTGGACAGCGCTCTCTGATATGCTGCCTAGTCAGGGGTTGCTGCACGTCGTGCCCATTCCTGAAGCCATGGCGTACGTACTGTTACGTCCGCTGCTTGATGATGTGCCGGAGGATGAACTGTGCGGCGTAGCGCCCGGAAGAGTGTTGCCGGTATCAGAGCAATGGCATCCACTGTTAATTGAGGCGTTAACCAGCATTCCAAAACTCGAGGCCGGAGACTCCGTCTGGTGGCACTGCGACGTCATCCATTCCGTTGCCCCCGTTGAAAATCAACAGGGTTGGGGCAACGTGATGTACATTCCTGCGGCACCGATGTGCGAGAAAAATCTTGCCTACGCGCACAAGGTGAAGGCCGCACTGGAAAAAGGCGCATCGCCGGGCGACTTCCCGCGCGAGGACTATGAAACAAACTGGGAAGGACGCTTTACGCTTGCTGACCTCAACATTCACGGTAAGCGAGCGTTGGGCATGGATGTTTGAGAGTTAATGGAAGTGAATTGATGTGGGATTAAGAAAATCGATTCGACGTTACTCAGATTGCTGACAAGTGCGCTTTCTTAATGCCTGATGCGGCGTTAACGCCTTATCTGGCCTACAAAATCCTGCAGATTCAATATATTACAGGTACTGCGTAGACCTGATAAGCATAGCGCATCAGGCAATCTTGCGTTTGTCATCAGCCGCCGTCACCCCGACAGTATCGGGGTGACGGATAATAACTTACTCGATCCCTTTACTACGCAGGTAATCTTCGTAATTACCGCTAAAGTCGATCACGCGTTCCGGGGTGATTTCCAGAATGCGGGTCGCCAGGGAGCTTACGAACTCACGGTCGTGTGAAACAAAGATCAGCGTGCCCTGATACAGTTCCAGCGCCATGTTCAGTGACTCGATGGATTCCATATCCAGGTGGTTGGTCGGTTCGTCCATGATCAGAATGTTCGGCTTCTGCATCATTAACTTACCAAAAAGCATCCGCCCTTTTTCTCCACCGGAAAGCACTTTAGCTGGCTTTTTGATGTCGTCCTGGCTGAACAGCAAACGACCGAGAATGCTGCGTACCGCCTGCTCGTCATCGCCTTCCTGCTTCCACTGGCTCATCCATTCGAACACGGTCAGATCATTTTCAAACTCATATTCGTGGTCCTGAGCATAGTAACCAATGCGCGCGTTTTCAGACCATTTTACGGTGCCGCTGTCCGGTTGCAGATCGCCCACCAGCGTTTTCAGCAGCGTTGATTTACCGACGCCGTTGGTACCCAGTACCGCAAGTTTTTCACCGACCTCCAGCAGCAGGTTGAGATTTTTAAACAGTGGACCGTTATCAAACCCTTTGGTCAGACCTTCCACTTCCAGCGCGTTACGGAACAGCTTCTTATCCTGTTCAAAACGGATGAACGGGTTCTGACGGCTGGAGGCTTTCACCTCTTCCAGTTTGATTTTATCAATCTGGCGCGCGCGCGAAGTTGCCTGGCGAGATTTCGAGGCGTTGGCGCTAAAGCGGCTAACGAAAGATTGCAGCTCAGCAATCTGCGCTTTCTTCTTGGCGTTATCAGCCAGCAGACGTTCACGCGCCTGGGTCGCCGCCGTCATGTACTCATCGTAGTTGCCCGGATAAACGCGCAGCTCGCCGTAATCCAGATCCGCCATGTGGGTACAAACCATGTTAAGGAAGTGACGGTCGTGCGAGATGATGATCATGGTGCTGTCACGCTCGTTCAGCACCTGTTCCAGCCAGCGAATGGTGTCGATGTCGAGGTTGTTGGTCGGTTCGTCGAGCAGGAGAATATCCGGATCAGCAAACAGCGCCTGCGCCAACAGCACACGCAGCTTCCAGCCAGGAGCAACTTCACTCATCGGGCCGTAGTGCTGTTCCACTGGAATTCCCACGCCAAGCAACAATTCACCGGCGCGAGCTTCCGCAGAGTAACCGTCCATTTCGCCGTATTTAACTTCCAGATCGGCCACTTTATAGCCGTCTTCTTCACTCATTTCCGGCAAAGCATAGATACGGTCGCGCTCCTGCTTCACTTCCCACAACTCTTTATGCCCCATGATCACCGTATCCAGCACAGTGAACTCTTCAAAGGCAAACTGATCCTGACGCAGTTTACCAATGCGCTCGTTGGGATCGAGGGAAACGTTACCCAGCGTCGGCTCAAGGTCGCCGCCGAGGATCTTCATAAAGGTGGATTTACCACTACCGTTCGCGCCAATCAGGCCGTAACGGTTGCCGCCGCCAAATTTGACGGAAATGTTTTCAAACAACGGCTTACTGCCGAACTGCATGGTGACGTTACTGGAAACTAACACAGGCGTATCCTGAAAAGAGATATGACAAACCGCGCATTATGCCATAAGTCTGAAAGAAGATCCTGCTCCTCGCTTAAGGTCTACACTCAAGCCAAAGGCAAAAAATGTGATTTCGTACACATCTGATTTCACTGTGAGCTGGAATGAACTTATAATGCGCTTCCAATACTCTAATATTCTCAACCCAATGGCCTGCCAGGCACAAAATCTCGCTTAACATGAATATGAAATTGAAAACATTATTCGCAGCGGCCTTCGCTGTTGTCGGCTTTTGCAGTACCGCCTCTGCGGTAACTTATCCTCTGCCAACCGACGGGAGTCGCCTGGTTGGTCAGAATCAGGTGATCACCATTCCTGAAGGTAACACTCAGCCGCTGGAGTATTTTGCCGCGGAGTACCAGATGGGGCTTTCCAATATGATGGAAGCGAACCCGGGTGTGGATACCTTCCTGCCGAAAGGCGGTACTGTACTGAACATTCCGCAGCAGCTGATCCTGCCGGATACCGTTCATGAAGGCATCGTCATTAACAGTGCAGAGATGCGTCTGTATTACTATCCGAAAGGGACCAACACCGTTATCGTGCTGCCGATCGGCATTGGTCAGTTAGGCAAAGATACGCCTATCAACTGGACCACCAAAGTTGAGCGTAAGAAAGCAGGCCCGACCTGGACGCCGACCGCCAAAATGCACGCAGAGTACCGCGCTGCGGGCGAACCGCTTCCGGCTGTCGTTCCGGCAGGTCCGGATAACCCGATGGGGCTGTATGCACTCTACATCGGTCGCCTGTATGCTATCCATGGCACCAACGCCAACTTCGGTATCGGTCTGCGTGTAAGTCATGGTTGTGTGCGTCTGCGTAACGAAGACATCAAATTCCTGTTCGAGAAAGTACCGGTCGGTACCCGCGTACAGTTTATTGATGAGCCGGTAAAAGCGACCACCGAGCCAGACGGCAGCCGTTATATTGAAGTCCATAATCCGCTGTCTACCACCGAAGCCCAGTTTGAAGGTCAGGAAATTGTGCCAATTACCCTGACGAAGAGCGTGCAGACAGTGACCGGTCAGCCAGATGTTGACCAGGTTGTTCTTGATGAAGCGATCAAAAATCGTTCCGGGATGCCGGTTCGTCTGAATTAATCGTCAAAACGTAAAACAAAGGCGGACTCATAATCCGCCTTTTTTATTTGCCAGACCTTACCAGGCCGGGATCATAACCAACAAAACATATCCCACCAGCGCCGCCCACAACAGCATCGGTATTGAATAGAGATGGAAACGCCACCAGATGCGGCGATCGTTCGCCATACGTAGCGCAATCAAATTTGCCAGCGATCCGGGTAATAACCCAAAGCCACCTACGTTTACCGCCCATGCCAGTAATAAAGACGGCGGCACATAGTTCAGCAACAATATGGTACTCGGCACGTTACTGATCACCTGCGATAAACCGATTGCCGTTAACCATAATCCGGGTTCAGATAAATGACTCACGTTACCCAACACGCCTTGCAACGCTGGAAGCTGGGTCAGTAAATGGACGTCGATAAACATCGCCATAAACACCAGCAGCAGCGTCCAGTCCACACTCAACACCACGCGACGTGCCAGCAGCGCAAAGCCCACCGCCACAATCACCAGTCCCCACAGCTCTTGTTTTAACTCCAGCGCCGTCAGAAAGACGATATACAGTCCCAGACAACTCCACACCAGCCGCGGTTTCCACTCCGGCGTTTGCACCCCCGTATGGTATTGCAGCGCCTTTCCAGGGAAACAACACCAGCACAACAGCAGGAGTGTCAGCATCATTGCACCAGCCAGCGGTGCCATTTGGGCAATAAATCCGGCAAACGAAAGACCAGAACGTCCCCAGATAAGAATATTTTGCGGGTTGCCAATTGGCGTCAGTAGCGAACCAGCATTGACTGCCAGCGCCTCAAAAATAATCAGCCGATTAACCGGGATCTCACACAGTCTTTTTAGCGTGATAGTCAGCGGAACAACAATAAACAGCGCGACATCGTTGGTCAGAAAGGTAGAAAGCAGCGCCGCCGCCAGCACCATAAACATCGCCAGCCGACGCTCCGTAGCAAAGCGGCGCACCATTTTGCGCCCCAGCACATCAAAATAACCGCTTAACTCCACACCTTTGGTCAGCAGCATCAGGCCGCTTAAGGTGATGATGGTGTGCCAGTCGATAGCAGCAGGCCAGGATTTCGGTGCAAAGGGAACGAAAAAACTTAATCCGATACCAACAAGAATTAATAACTGAAAAAAACGATCGCCTTGCAGCGTGCGTAAAAAAGGCAGGCTCATTTGGCACCGTGTTTCTGGGTAAACAAACGAAAAGCGTCGAGCGTCTCTTCACTAACATGGTGCTCCATGCCTTCCGCGTCGCGACGGGCGATTTCCGGACTGACGCCCAACACCAACAAGAAATTTTCGACTATCTGATGTCGCTCGCGGCTTTCCTGCGCCAGCTTCTCTCCTTCTGCCGTTAAAAACACGCCACGCCAGGGGATCATTTCAATCAGCCCCATAGTTGCCAGTCGCTTAAGCATTTTAGCCACCGTCGGTTGCGAAACTCCCAAACGAGCAGCCATGTCTACCTGACGAGCTTCCCCCACTTCCCTGATCAAGTCAGAAATCAGCTCAACGTAATCATCAATAAGCTCGCGCCGATGCGCCTCTCTGACCTGGCGGAACCCTTCAACGTGCTCTTCCACGTTCACTAACTGCGTCACTTTTTTTGCTGTTGGCGTACCTGCGCGACGACTCATTGTGCTTCCTCATTATGGTGACGCATACATAGCGTTCTCATTTCGTGCGCACATTGTAAACCAGAGTTGCGAAGGTACAAAAAATTAACGTTTTAGCAATAGCTAAATAATATAGCCTGTGCTATATCTGTATGTAATGCAATCATCCCTCAAGGATCGACGGGATTAGCAAGTCAGGAGGTCTTATGAATGAGTTCAAGAGGTGTATGCGCGTGTTTAGTCATTCTCCCTTTAAAGTACGGTTAATGCTGCTCTCTATGTTGTGCGATATGGTCAACAACAAACCGCAGCAAGATAAACCTTCCGATAAATAGCGGCGTCGCGGTACGCCGCTTCCCTCCTGCTTTCATGCAGGCATAACGCGTTTTGGTCTGAAAAACCCCACTTTTTGTCGGATTTGCAATCCCCTTCGCAAAAGATTTGTTCGTCAGTAGTTGACCTGAACGGCGGCTCGCTCTATCTTCTTGCAGCCCTGCGTATATTGCGGCTCGCGGATGCGGACCCCTTTCCCCTCTTCACGCACTCTTGCAGGTATTGACCCTTGACGCCAGGGTAAGCACATGGCGTTTGTTACGATAGTGGCATATGAATTTAACCCTCAAAGAATCGCTTGTTACCCGTAGCCGGGTATTTAGCCCGTGGACTGCGTTCTACTTTTTACAGTCGCTATTAATTAACCTCGGCTTAGGTTACCCCTTCAGTTTGCTCTACACCGCTGCGTTTACGGCTATTTTGCTTTTGCTATGGCGAACATTGCCTCGCGTACAAAAAGTTCTGGTCGGTGTCAGTTCGCTGGTGGCGGCTTGTTATTTCCCTTTTGCTCAGGCCTACGGCGCGCCTAATTTCAATACATTGCTGGCATTGCACTCCACCAATATGGAAGAGTCGACCGAAATCCTGACGATTTTTCCGTGGTACAGCTACCTGGTCGGCTTATTTATTTTTGCGCTCGGCGTAATAGCAATCAGGCGAAAAAAAGAGAATGAAAAAGCGCGCTGGAATACCTTCGACAGCCTGTGTCTGGTATTCAGTGTGGCGACATTTTTTGTTGCTCCCGTGCAAAACCTGGCCTGGGGTGGCGTATTTAAACTGAAAGATACTGGCTATCCGGTATTTCGTTTTGCTAAGGATGTCATCGTCAATAATAACGAGGTGATTGAAGAGCAAGAACGGATGGCAAAACTTTCCGGAATGAAAGATACCTGGACGGTCACTGCCGTTAAGCCGAAGTATCAGACCTATGTGGTGGTGATCGGTGAAAGCGCGCGTCGCGATGCCCTCGGTGCCTTTGGCGGTCACTGGGACAATACCCCGTTTGCCAGCAGCGTTAACGGTTTGATATTTGCTGACTACATTGCCGCCAGTGGCTCCACGCAGAAATCGCTTGGCTTAACGCTCAATCGCGTTGTCGATGGCAAGCCACAGTTTCAGGATAACTTTGTCACCCTGGCAAATCGCGCGGGCTTCCAGACCTGGTGGTTTTCCAACCAGGGTCAAATCGGCGAATACGATACCGCTATCGCCAGCATCGCCAAACGAGCAGATGAAGTGTACTTCCTGAAAGAAGGTAATTTTGAAGCAGATAAAAACACGAAAGACGAAGCGTTACTGGATATGACCGCTCAAGTGCTGGCGCAAGAGCACTCGCAACCGCAGCTGATTGTTCTGCATCTGATGGGCTCGCATCCGCAGGCCTGCGACCGGACACAAGGCAAATATGAAACCTTTGTACAATCGAAAGAAACGTCGTGCTATCTCTATACTATGACGCAAACGGACGATTTACTGCGCAAGCTGTACGATCAGTTACGCAACAGCGGCAGCAGCTTCTCGCTGGTTTACTTTTCTGACCACGGTCTGGCCTTTAAAGAGCGCGGCAAAGACGTGCAATACCTTGCCCATGATGATAAGTATCAGCAAAATTTCCAGGTGCCTTTTATGGTCATTTCCAGCGACGATAAAGCGCATCGGGTGATTAAAGCCCGCCGCTCAGCCAATGACTTCTTAGGCTTTTTCTCGCAGTGGACGGGAATTAAAGCGAAGGAAATTAACATCAAATACCCGTTTATATCTGAGAAGAAAGCCGGGCCAATATACATCACCAACTTCCAGTTACAGAAGGTGGATTATAACCATCTCGGAACCGATATTTTCGACCCGAAACCTTAAAACAAAAAATCCGCCCCGAGAGGCGGATTTTTTATATCACCAAAGCGATTAGAAGCGGTAACCAACACCGGCAATCCAGGTGCCTACGTCAACGCTACGAATACGGCTCTGCTCGTAAGAGAAGTCCAGAGCAACGTTTTCCATCGGGTTGAACTGCAGACCAGCACCGTAGGAGAAACCGTAGTCGCTAGTGTCGTGTTTGTAGGTCGGGTATTCAGTGGTCTGGAATTTACCATAACCCACACCCACTACACCGTAGATGCTTGCCCAGTCGTTAATGCGGTAAGCCGGACCAGCAGTGATGCCGTAGTACTGGTTTTTGTTGTAGTCACCAGAGCTTGCAGTACGGCTTTTCTCGGTGTAAGTGAAAGAACCGATCACACCCAGCGGGCTGTTGTCTTCTTCATAGCGGTATTTCAGGTTGAAACCGCCCATTTTGTTCATTTGGCCCTGAGCGTCGCTCTGTGCGTAACCGCCAGTTACGGTAGAAGTCGCAGCTACGGAAGTACCTGCGGTGAAAGCCAGAACTGCGGCCAGTGCTGAAAGACATGCAATTTTTTTCATAACCACCTCAAATGTGATTCAAATAAGTCCTAAGTTTTAAATATATCAAAAATTAATGGGAAACTCTTCGCGATTTGTGATGTCTAACGGGCCATTTCATGTAACAGAACGTTTCCATACACCGCTATCCATCTAAATTTAAATCACTTTTTCAGAGAACTGCGTAAGTATTACGCATGTTTTCCCTGTCATTCATCCAGATTATTCCTAATCACCAGACTAATGATTCCATCAATCCTGGCGCATTTTAGTCAAAACGGGGGAAAATTTTTTCAACAAATGCTCAACCAGCATTGGGTATATCCAGTACACTCCACGCTTTACTTAAGTCTAGATATTTGTGGGAGAAAGGATGCCTGGTTCATTACGTAAAATGCCGGTCTGGTTACCAATAGTCATATTGCTCGTTGCCATGGCGTCTATTCAGGGTGGAGCCTCGTTAGCTAAGTCACTTTTTCCTCTGGTGGGCGCACCGGGTGTCACTGCACTGCGCCTGGCATTAGGAACGCTGATCCTCATCGCGTTCTTTAAGCCATGGCGACTGCGCTTTGCCAAAGAGCAACGGTTACCGCTGTTGTTTTACGGCGTTTCGCTGGGTGGGATGAATTATCTTTTTTATCTCTCTATTCAGACGGTACCGCTGGGTATTGCGGTGGCGCTGGAGTTCACCGGACCACTGGCGGTGGCGCTGTTCTCTTCTCGTCGCCCGGTAGATTTCGTCTGGGTTGTGCTGGCGGTTCTTGGTCTGTGGTTCCTGCTACCGCTGGGGCAAGACGTTTCCCATGTCGATTTAACCGGCTGTGCGCTGGCACTGGGGGCCGGGGCTTGTTGGGCTATTTACATTTTAAGTGGGCAACGCGCAGGAGCGGAACATGGCCCTGCGACGGTGGCAATTGGTTCGTTGATTGCAGCGTTAATTTTCGTGCCAATTGGAGCGCTTCAGGCTGGTGAAGCACTCTGGCACTGGTCGGTTATTCCATTGGGTCTGGCGGTCGCTATTCTCTCGACCGCTCTGCCTTATTCGCTGGAAATGATTGCCCTCACCCGTTTGCCAACACGGACATTTGGTACGCTGATGAGCATGGAACCGGCGCTGGCTGCCGTTTCCGGGATGATTTTCCTCGGAGAAACACTGACACCCATACAGCTGCTGGCGCTCGGCGCAATTATCGCCGCTTCAATGGGTTCTACGCTGACAGTACGCAAAGAGAGCAAAATAAAAGAATTAGACATTAATTAAATTTACATTTCTGCATGGTTATGCATAACCATGCAGAATTTCTCGCTACTTTTCCTCTACACCGTCTTTATATATCGAATTATGCAAAAGCATATTTATTCCGAAAATTCCTGGCGAGTAAATAAATAAGAATTGTTCTTATCAATATATCTAACTCATTGAATCTTTATTAGTTTTGTTTTTCACGCTTGTTACCACTATTAGTGTGATAGGAACAGCCAGAATAGCGGAACACATAGCCGGTGCTATACTTAGTCTCGTTAATTACTGGGACATAACATCAAGAGGATATGAAATTATGAGTACCGCTAAATTAGTTAAATCAAAAGCGACCAATCTGCTTTATACCCGCAACGATGTCTCTGACAGCGAGAAAAAAGCAACAGTAGAGTTGCTGAATCGCCAGGTTATCCAGTTTATTGATCTTTCTTTGATTACCAAACAAGCGCACTGGAACATGCGCGGCGCTAACTTCATTGCCGTACATGAAATGCTGGATGGCTTCCGCACTGCACTGATCGATCATCTGGATACCATGGCAGAACGTGCCGTGCAGCTGGGCGGTGTAGCTCTGGGGACCACTCAAGTTATCAACAGCAAAACCCCGCTGAAAAGTTACCCGCTGGACATCCACAACGTTCAGGATCACCTGAAAGAACTGGCTGACCGTTACGCAATCGTCGCTAATGACGTACGCAAAGCGATTGGCGAAGCGAAAGATGACGACACCGCAGATATCCTGACCGCCGCGTCTCGCGACCTGGATAAATTCCTGTGGTTTATCGAGTCTAACATCGAATAAATCCATCGCTGATGGTGCAGAACTTTAGTACACGGTAAAAGCGGCTTCCTGACAGGAGGCCGTTTTGTTTTGCAGCCCGCCTCAACGCACTTATTTAGTGCATCCATCTGCTATCCCCAGCTGATTAAGTAAATTTTTTGTATCCACATCATCACACAATCGTTACATAAAGATTGTTTTTTCATCAGGTTTTACGCTAAATAATCACTGTATTGAGTGCACATTTTTAGCGCACCAGTTTGGTGCCCCAGAATGGTGCATCTTCAGGGTATTGCCCTATAAATCGTGCATCACGTTTTTGCCGCATCTCGAAAAATCAATGAGTTGCAAAACTGGCACGATTTTTTCATATATGTGAATGTCACGCAGGGGATCGTCCCGTGGATAGAAAAAAGGAAATGCTATGAAGTCTGTATTAAAAGTTTCACTGGCTGCACTGACCCTGGCTTTTGCGGTTTCTTCTCATGCCGCGGATAAAAAATTAGTTGTCGCGACGGATACCGCCTTCGTTCCGTTTGAATTTAAACAGGGCGATAAATATGTGGGCTTTGACGTTGATCTGTGGGCTGCCATCGCTAAAGAGCTGAAGCTGGATTACGAACTGAAGCCGATGGATTTCAGTGGGATCATTCCGGCACTGCAAACCAAAAACGTCGATCTGGCGCTGGCGGGCATTACCATCACCGACGAGCGTAAAAAAGCGATCGATTTCTCTGACGGCTACTACAAAAGCGGCCTGTTAGTGATGGTGAAAGCTAACAATAACGATGTGAAAAGCGTGAAAGATCTCGACGGGAAAGTGGTTGCGGTGAAGAGCGGCACTGGCTCCGTTGATTACGCGAAAGCAAACATCAAAACTAAAGATCTGCGTCAGTTCCCGAACATCGATAACGCCTATATGGAACTGGGCACCAACCGCGCAGACGCCGTTCTGCACGATACGCCAAACATTCTGTACTTCATCAAAACCGCCGGTAACGGTCAGTTCAAAGCGGTAGGTGACTCTCTGGAAGCGCAGCAATACGGTATTGCGTTCCCGAAAGGTAGCGACGAGCTGCGTGACAAAGTCAACGGCGCGTTGAAAACCCTGCGCGAGAACGGAACTTACAACGAAATCTACAAAAAATGGTTCGGTACTGAACCGAAATAATAACGCTACACCTGTAAAGCGCACTGGCAGTTCCCTCTCCCCTCTGGGGAGAGGATTAGGGTGAGGGGCGCAAACCCGCTCCGGGGCCATTAATTACCCTGAATTTGATTATTTACACCACGGTAACAGGAACAACATATGCAGTTTGACTGGAGTGCTATCTGGCCTGCCATTCCGCTTCTGATTGAAGGTGCCAAAATGACCCTGTGGATATCGGTCCTCGGTCTGGCTGGCGGTCTGGTAATCGGATTGCTGGCAGGTTTTGCACGCACCTTCGGTGGTTGGATAGCCAACCACGTCGCGCTGGTCTTTATTGAAGTGATCCGCGGCACACCTATCGTCGTCCAGGTGATGTTTATCTATTTCGCCCTGCCGATGGCGTTTAACGACTTACGCATCGACCCATTTACTGCGGCGGTGGTCACCATCATGATCAACTCCGGCGCGTACATTGCGGAAATCACGCGTGGTGCGGTGCTGTCTATCCACAAAGGTTTTCGTGAAGCAGGACTGGCGCTCGGTCTTTCACGTTGGGAAACCATTCGCTACGTCATTTTACCGCTGGCACTGCGTCGTATGCTGCCGCCGCTGGGTAACCAGTGGATCATCAGCATTAAAGACACCTCGCTGTTTATTGTTATCGGCGTGGCGGAACTGACCCGTCAGGGGCAAGAAATTATTGCCGGTAACTTCCGCGCCCTTGAGATCTGGAGCGCCGTGGCGGTGTTCTATCTGATTATTACCCTGGTGCTGAGCTTTATTCTGCGTCGTCTGGAAAGAAGGATGAAAATCCTGTGATTGAATTTAAAAACGTCTCCAAGCACTTTGGCCCAACCCAGGTGCTGCACAATATCGATTTGAACATTGCCCAGGGCGAAGTCGTGGTGATTATCGGGCCGTCCGGTTCCGGTAAATCGACCCTGCTGCGCTGCATCAACAAACTGGAAGAAATCACCTCCGGCGATCTGATTGTCGATGGCCTGAAGGTTAACGATCCGAAAGTTGACGAGCGCCTGATTCGCCAGGAAGCAGGTATGGTGTTCCAGCAGTTTTACCTCTTCCCGCATCTGACGGCGCTGGAAAACGTCATGTTTGGCCCGCTACGCGTGCGTGGCGCGAACAAAGAAGAGGCGGAAAAACTGGCGCGTGAGCTGCTGGCGAAAGTCGGTCTGGCAGAACGTGCACATCACTACCCTTCCGAACTTTCTGGTGGTCAACAGCAGCGTGTGGCGATTGCCCGCGCGCTGGCGGTGAAGCCGAAAATGATGCTGTTTGATGAACCGACTTCCGCTCTTGACCCGGAACTGCGCCATGAAGTGCTGAAGGTTATGCAAGATCTGGCTGAAGAAGGGATGACGATGGTGATCGTGACCCACGAAATCGGTTTTGCCGAGAAAGTAGCTTCGCGCCTGATCTTTATCGACAAAGGCCGGATTGCGGAAGATGGCGATCCGCAGGTGTTGATCAAAAATCCGCCGAGCCAGCGCTTGCAGGAATTTTTGCAACACGTCTCTTAACTTCTCAGCCTCCCTTTCACCCGAAAGGGAGGTACACCAGATTCCTCTCATTTAAAATCGCCCCTCCCCCAGCATCTATACTTATCTTTTTGCTCTGTTTTCTCACTGGAGGAGTCATGCGGTGGATCCTGTTCATCCTCTTCTGCCTGCTGGGCGCACCTGCCCACGCGGTATCCATACCCGGCGTTACAACCACAACGACAACGGACTCAACGACTGAACCGGCCCCGGAACCGGATATCGAACAAAAAAAAGCGGCCTATGGCGCACTGGCGGATGTGCTGGATAATGACACCTCGCGTAAAGAGTTGATCGACCAGTTGCGCACCGTCGCCGCGACGCCACCTGCTGAACCGGTCCCGAAGATCGTGCCGCCGACGCTGGTTGAAGAGCAAACCGTGCTGCAAAAGGTCACCGAATTCAGCCGCCATTATGGTGAGGCCCTTTCCGCCCGCTTCGGGCAGCTTTATCGCAATATCACCGGCTCCCCGCATAAGCCGTTTAATCCACAAACCTTCAGTAATGCGCTGACCCATTTTTCAATGTTAGCGGTATTAGTGTTTGGTTTTTACTGGCTGATTCGTCTGTGCGCACTGCCGCTGTATCGCAAAATGGGCCAGTGGGCGCGGCAAAAAAATCGTGAGCGCAGTAACTGGTTGCAGCTTCCGGCGATGATTATCGGGGCGTTTATTATCGACCTGCTGTTACTGGCCCTGACATTATTTGTCGGCCAGGTATTAAGCGACAACCTGAATGCAGGCAGTCGCACCATCGCTTTCCAACAAAGTTTGTTTCTCAACGCCTTTGCCCTGATTGAATTTTTCAAAGCCGTACTACGCCTGATTTTTTGCCCAAACGTGGCGGAACTGCGCCCGTTCACGATTCAGGACGAGAGCGCCCGTTACTGGAGTCGTCGCCTGAGCTGGTTAAGCAGTTTGATAGGTTATGGCCTGATTGTGGCCGTGCCGATTATCTCTAATCAGGTGAATGTACAGATAGGTGCGCTGGCGAACGTCATCATTATGCTGTGCATGACCGTCTGGGCGTTGTACCTGATCTTTCGTAATAAAAAAGAGATTACCCAGCATTTGCTCAACTTTGCGGAGCATTCGCTGGCCTTTTTCAGCCTGTTTATCCGCGCCTTTGCGCTGGTGTGGCACTGGCTGGCAAGCGCCTATTTTATCGTGCTGTTTTTCTTTTCGTTGTTCGATCCGGGCAACAGCCTGAAATTTATGATGGGTGCAACAGTGCGCAGCCTGGCGATTATTGGTATCGCAGCATTTGTTTCCGGTATGTTTTCCCGCTGGCTGGCAAAAACCATCACTCTCTCGCCACATACTCAGCGTAACTATCCGGAGTTGCAAAAACGGCTGAATGGCTGGCTTTCGGCGGCGCTGAAAACGGCGCGTATTCTGACCGTCTGCGTGGCGGTAATGCTGCTGTTGAGCGCATGGGGATTGTTCGATTTCTGGAACTGGCTGCAAAACGGCGCGGGGCAGAAAACCGTAGATATCCTGATCCGTATCGCACTCATTCTTTTCTTCTCGGCGGTTGGCTGGACGGTGCTCGCCAGTTTGATCGAAAACCGGCTGGCTTCGGATATTCATGGCCGCCCGCTACCCAGCGCCCGCACGCGTACCCTGCTTACGCTGTTTCGTAACGCGCTGGCGGTGATTATCAGTACCATCACCATCATGATTGTGTTGTCGGAAATCGGCGTCAATATCGCGCCATTGCTGGCAGGTGCCGGGGCATTAGGTCTGGCTATCTCGTTTGGTTCGCAAACGCTGGTGAAAGATATTATCACCGGGGTATTTATTCAGTTTGAAAACGGCATGAACACTGGAGATTTGGTGACTATCGGGCCGTTGACCGGCACTGTGGAACGGATGTCGATTCGCTCCGTGGGCGTACGCCAGGATACCGGGGCGTACCACATCATTCCGTGGTCTTCGATTACCACCTTTGCCAACTTTGTCCGCGGCATTGGTTCGGTAGTGGCAAACTACGATGTTGATCGCCATGAAGATGCTGATAAAGCCAATCAGGCACTGAAAGATGCGGTAGCGGAATTAATGGAAAACGAAGAAATTCGTGGGCTGATTATTGGTGAACCGAACTTTGCCGGGATTGTCGGCTTAAGCAATACCGCGTTTACACTGCGTGTTTCGTTCACTACGCTGCCGCTCAAACAGTGGACGGTACGCTTTGCCCTCGACAGCCAGGTGAAAAAACATTTCGACCTGGCGGGCGTTCGCGCGCCAGTGCAGACTTATCAGGTGCTGCCTGCTCCGGGCGCGACCCCGGCTGAACCGCTGCCGCCGGGGGAGCCAACGCTTTAACGTTGGCGATTAACAAAACGGCGGCGCTGCTCGTCGTTCATAAAGGTCCAGGCAATAAAGCGACTCTGCTTTTGCCCCTGGACCATCTCTTTTTTAACCACCTTCACCGCGCCCACGTCCGTCAGGGCACGATACAACGGCGGTAAGTTTTCACCACGAGATACCAGTGAAGTAAACCACATCACCTGCTTCGCGAAGCCTTTGCTCTCTTCAATCATCTTTTTGATAAAGGTGACTTCACCGCCTTCACACCACAACTCCTGTTGCTGGCCGCCAAAGTTCAGTGCATCGTCTTTGTTCAGCCCCAGGTTACGGCGTTTACGCTCACTACCTGCCCGCGCCGCAGCGGCGGAATCGTGGAATGGCGGGTTACACAAGGTCGCGTCGTATTGCTCGTTTTTATGGATGATGCCGTTAAAAATCGCCCCACTCTCTTTTTGCCGACGCAGACGAATGGCGCGATTAAGCCCTGGATTAGCACTGATGATCGCCTGCGCGCTGCTTAACGCCTGGCTGCTGGTTTCACTACCGGTAAAACGCCAGCCATATTCATGTACGCCAATCAGCGGATAAATACAGTTCGCACCAACGCCGATATCCAGAATGCTGGCATTAGCGGGAATTGTTCCGCTTGCTTCTGCCAGTAAATCGGCAAGGTGATGAATATAATCCGCCCGGCCCGGTACTGGCGGACAGAGAAAACCGTCCGGGATATCCCAGTTCGCTACGGCGTAAAAATGGGCCAGCAACGCCTTATTGAGCGCCTTCACCGCCAGCGGATTGGCAAAGTCTACGCTTTGCTCCCCTGCGGGTGTAAGCGTGAGGAATTGCCTGAGTTCAGGATTGACCTGACAAAGCGTGGCGAGATCGTAGCGGCTGTGATGACGGTTGCGCGGATGCAACCCCGGTTTCTGGGCGGACATAGCATTCTCCTTTAAGCAGCGGCGTAAGATACCCGCATAACGCGACAGGGTAAATATCTGGCTGCGTTTATCATTTCTAAAAACCTTAACATGGCTATGGTTTATGGCAATTCATCATAAAAATCAGCATCATGCATGTCATTGATTTGTCTTATTTTGTAAAAATATATCGTTCAAAAAATAAGCGTATCTCTGTCAATTTTTTGCGTCATTTTCATCGCCCAGGCGACCTACACTTATCAGGCACTACCCGTTGTATTTATGAGGATGTCATTATGAAAAAGTGCCTCACACTACTGATTGCCACCGTCCTGAGCGGAATCTCTCTCACGGCTTATGCCGCGCAACCGATGAGTAACCTGGACAGCGGTCAGCTACGGCCCGCCGGTACCGTTTCGGCAACTGGCGCATCAAACCTAAGCGATCTGGAGGATAAACTGGCAGAAAAAGCGCGCGAACAAGGCGCGAAAGGTTATGTCATTAATTCCGCAGGCGGAAATGACCAGATGTTCGGTACTGCAACCATCTACAAATAACCCCACCAACGTAACTGCATTCGCCTCTGGATGCAGTTTTCGCCTGTTTTGTAATCAAAAAACATCAAATATGAACGTAATGTAAATAAATGTATTTCTTTTTCGCACAATGGGTGATAGAAAATCGCGCCAAGTGATAATGCTTATCAAAATTATTATCACTTGCACGAGCACTATCACGAGATTAACAGTGGCATCGCATCCGCAGAGAGGCTTTCTCGTGGCAGTGAAAATTTCAACATATAAGAAAAAGTCACCTGCAAAATGGAAAACAATCGCAATTTCCCTGCCAGACAATTTCATTCGCTCACGTTCTTTGCCGGTCTTTGTATTGGCATCACGCCTGTGGCTCAGGCACTCGCCGCCGAAGGGCAAACTAACGCGGATGACACGCTGGTTGTCGAAGCATCAACGCCTTCGCTTTATGCGCCACAACAATCTGCAGATCCGAAATTCTCGCGTCCGGTAGCGGATACTACCCGCACGATGACGGTGATTTCTGAACAAGTGATTAAAGATCAGGGCGCAACCAACCTTACCGACGCACTCAAAAACGTCCCCGGCGTGGGTGCGTTTTTTGCGGGTGAGAACGGTAACTCCACCACTGGCGACGCCATTTATATGCGCGGTGCTGATACCTCTAACAGTATTTATATTGATGGCATTCGCGATATCGGCAGCGTCTCGCGCGACACCTTCAATACCGAGCAGGTCGAAGTGATTAAAGGGCCGTCCGGCACCGACTACGGGCGCAGCGCACCGACAGGCTCGATCAATATGATCAGCAAGCAGCCGCGCAATGATTCCGGCATTGACGCCTCCGCCAGTATTGGTAGCGCCTGGTTCCGCCGCGGCACGCTGGACGTCAATCAGGTCATTGGTGATACCACCGCGGCGCGCCTGAATGTGATGGGCGAAAAAACGCACGATGCCGGACGCGACAAAGTCAAAAATGAGCGTTACGGCATCGCCCCTTCTGTCGCTTTTGGCCTTGGTACAGCGAATCGTTTGTATCTTAATTATCTGCATGTCACCCAGCACAACACGCCAGACGGTGGCATTCCGACCATCGGTTTGCCGGGCTATTCTGCCCCATCTGCGGGAACGGCGGCCCTGAATCATTCCGGAAAAGTTGATACGCATAACTTTTACGGCACGGATTCCGATTACGACGATTCGACCACCGACACCGCTACCATGCGTTTTGAGCACGACATCAACGATAACACCACCATTCGCAATACTACCCGTTGGTCGCGCGTGAAGCAGGATTACCTGATGACGGCGATTATGGGTGGGGCGTCGAATATTACCCAGCCCACCAGCGATGTGAATAGCTGGACCTGGTCACGCACGGCGAATACTAAAGATGTGAGTAATAAAATTCTCACCAACCAGACCAACCTGACCTCGACGTTCTATACCGCTTCTATCGGTCATGATGTCAGTACCGGCGTGGAATTTACCCGTGAAACGCAGACTAACTACGGCGTTAATCCGGTGACGTTACCTGCGGTAAATATTTATCATCCTGACAGCAGCATTCATCCCGGCGGCCTGACGCGCAACGGCGCAAACGCCAATGGTCAGACGGATACCTTCGCAATTTACGCCTTCGATACGCTGCAAATCACCCGTGATTTTGAGCTGAACGGCGGGATCCGTCTGGATAATTATCATACTGAATATGACAGTGCCACCGCCTGCGGCGGCAGCGGACGCGGTGCCATCACCTGCCCAGCTGGTGTGGCAAAAGGTTCTCCGGTCACCACCGTCGACACCGCCAAGTCGGGCAATCTGGTGAACTGGAAAGCCGGGGCGCTGTATCACCTGACGGAAAACGGCAATGTCTATATTAACTATGCCGTTTCCCAGCAGCCTCCGGGCGGCAACAACTTCGCCCTTGCGCAGTCTGGCAGCGGTAACAGTGCCAACCGCACCGATTTTAAACCGCAAAAAGCCAACACCAGCGAGATTGGCACCAAATGGCAGGTTCTGGATAAACGCCTGTTACTCACCGCCGCGCTGTTCCGTACTGATATCGAAAATGAAGTTGAGCAAAATGATGACGGGACTTACTCGCAATACGGTAAGAAACGCGTCGAAGGCTATGAGATATCCGTGGCAGGGAATATTACTCCCGCGTGGCAGGTGATTGGCGGCTATACCCAGCAAAAAGCAACCATCAAAAACGGCAAAGATGTTGCCCAGGATGGTTCCTCATCGCTGCCGTATACCCCGGAGCACGCCTTCACCTTATGGAGCCAATATCAGGCAACCGATGATATTTCTGTGGGTGCGGGCGCACGCTATATCGGCAGTATGCACAAAGGTTCCGACGGCGCAGTGGGAACGCCAGCATTTACCGAAGGTTATTGGGTCGCCGACGCCAAACTGGGGTATCGGGTTAATCGCAATCTCGACTTCCAGCTAAACGTCTACAACCTGTTTGATACCGATTACGTCGCCTCAATCAACAAGAGCGGCTACCGTTATCACCCGGGCGAGCCAAGAACCTTCTTGCTCACCGCCAATATGCATTTCTGATTCAGATGTGGGGCGCAGGCCCCACTTTTTGGAGAACTTGTATGATGTACCACATTCCCGGCGTGTTATCGCCACAGGACGTCGCCCGTTTTCGCGAACAACTGGAACAAGCCGAATGGGTGGATGGACGCGTCACCACCGGCGCACAAGGTGCGCAAGTTAAGAACAATCAACAGGTAGACACCCGCAGCACGTTATACGCCGCCCTGCAAAATGAGGTGCTGAACGCGGTTAACCAACATGCTTTGTTCTTTGCCGCGGCCTTGCCGCGTACCCTTTCCACGCCGCTGTTTAATCGCTATCAGAACAATGAAACCTATGGTTTTCATGTGGATGGCGCAGTACGCAGCCATCCACAAAACGGCTGGATGCGCACTGACCTTTCTGCCACGCTGTTTTTAAGCGATCCACAAAGCTACGACGGCGGCGAACTGGTCGTTAATGACACCTTCGGACAACATCGGGTAAAACTCCCGGCAGGTGATCTGGTGTTGTATCCCTCCAGCAGCCTGCATTGCGTGACACCCGTAACCCGCGGCGTACGAGTGGCATCATTTATGTGGATCCAGTCGATGATCCGCGATGATAAAAAGCGCGCCATGCTGTTTGAACTGGACAACAATATTCAGTCGCTGAAAAGCCGCTACGGCGAAAGTGAAGAGATCCTGTCGCTGCTCAATCTTTATCATAATCTGCTGCGGGAATGGTCGGAGATCTGACGCTTGAACTACCCGAGTTCGTCCCTATATTAGCTACACTTAACTGTACAAGCATTGATATGGGGAGGACGATATGGCATCCGGTTGGGCTAACGATGACGCCGTCAACGAACAGATCAACAGTACAATTGAAGATGCGATTGCCCGCGCTCGGGGTGAAATTCCGCGTGGCGAAAGCCTGTATGAATGTGAAGAGTGCGGTGCCCCCATCCCGCAAGCCCGTCGGGAAGCCATTCCTGGCGTGCGCTTATGTATTCATTGTCAGCAGGAGAAAGATTTACAAAAACCAGCTTATACAGGATATAATCGCAGAGGTTCGAAAGACAGCCAGTTACGTTAACTACAACTGGCGAGATGTATAGCGAGTATAATTTGTATTTTTCGTGGCATTCCGTGCCTTTAACGCTGCCGTGACTGCCACGCGATATAAAACGGGTCCATAAGTACAACAAATAAATGGTTTATCAGTATGTTAGATATCAATCAATTTATTTGAACAAGGCGGTCAATTCTCTTCGATTTTATCTCTCGTAACAAAACGTGATACTCATCACATCGACGAAACAACGTCACTTAAACAAAAAATCACCTGCGAGAGATTAATTATGAAAACTATCAATACTGTTGTTGCTGCTATGGCTCTTTCAACTCTGTCATTTGGCGTGTTTGCCGCGGAACCGGTAACGGCATCCCAGGCACAGAACATGAATAAAATCGGCGTGGTTTCTGCCGATGGCGCATCCACCCTCGATGCCCTGGAAGCGAAACTGGCTGAGAAAGCGGCGGCAGCTGGGGCGAGTGGATACAGCATCACTTCCGCCACCAACAACAATAAATTAAGCGGTACTGCGGTAATTTATAAGTAATTCGTAGGACGGATAAGGCGTTTACGCCGCATCCGGCAACAGATGCCTGATGCGACGCTACCGCGTCTTATCAGGCCTACAAAATCCGAACCGTTGGACGGATCAGGCGTTTACGCTACGTCCAGCACAAGTATTTCCCTGTCTGTTTGCCGACAGACGCATATGCTCTAACCCTCATTGATCCTATGTTACCCTTGTTTGCCCGTCCGCCACTGGACGGGCTTTTTTTTAGCTGGCTAACTGCTGACAGAAAGCCTGCAACGTCTCTTCCGGCATACCAATCTGCCGCGCCGCATCACAAATGGCCTGCCAGCTTCCCGCATCCAATGGAATCCCCTGCTCCTGCCGTTCGCGACGCGTGTTCACTTCCCACTCGCCCGGAAGCAAAATCGGCTTATCGTCATCATGCGGCGAGGCTTTCACCCACTCGGCAAAGGCTTCGGTCTGCGCGCTACAATCCGGCGCGCCGAACAGTTCCGGATTGATGATGATAGTGGTCATGCAGTTAAGAATGGCATCGGGACTGGTTTGTAACGTTTCCTGATGCGTCGTTTTACCGCCGGAAAGCGCCCCGCCAAGAATTTCACACATCGCTGCAAGGGCGTAGCCTTTATGTTCGGCAAAGGTCAACAGCGAACCCAACGGCGACTCCTGCATTACCGCCGGATTGGTCGTCGGCACGCCGTTAACGTCAATCAGGCAACCTGGCGGCACGGGGACGCCTTTATGCCAGGCGACGCGGGTTTTGCCAAATGCGATGGCGCTGGTGGCGTAATCGAGCAACAGCGGGAAATTATCTTTACGAGGGAAAACCACACAGAACGGATTGGTGCCAAAGCGGCTGTCGCGACCGTGGAACGGTGCGACCATTGGAATACCGACCACGCTAACAAAGTGGATAGAGACAAACCCCGCCGCTGCACACTGCTCCGCCCAGTAACCGATACGGCCGATATGATGCGAGTTATGTAGCGCCACGGCGGCAATACCGTGCTGATGCGCTTTCTCAATCCCCAGCGCCATCGCTTCATGTGCCGCGACCTGACCAAATGCGCGATCGCCATCGAGCGTGACCGCCGCCCCCGCCTCTTTAACGATTTTGGCATGATGGTTAATTTGCAGGTGCCCCTGACTCCAGGAGCGTACATAGCTTGGGATCATGCCAATACCATGTGAATCATGCCCTGCCAGGTTTGCCGCGATTAAATGATCGGCAACTAATTTCGCTTCTTGTTCCTCGCTACCCATCTGACGAAATACAGCCTGAATAAAGCTGTGCAGCGTCTGAGCATCAAAGCGATGACCACTTTCCATGGTTAACTCCTGTTTATGTTATGTGTTTGTTGTTTTTTTATGCTGCACGCCGGGCGCGGGAAGGTCAATAAAGATGCAGGAATTTCATATTGCGGTGGGGTAAAAGCCGGATGACGTGGCTCATCCGGCTGAGATAAAAATTAAAATGCCTGATTAACGCGCGCCAGGCCATCGCTGATAGTTGCCGCTTCACCCGTAGCCACCAGGCAGCAAGCCATCTGGATTTTCAGCGATTCGGGAATCGGTTCGCTGCCAGCCAGGCAACGCTCAATCCACTGCGCCGTGGTTTCCGGATCTTTTGCTTGTGGCAATAACTCGCTACCAGCAGGGTCCTGTTTTTCATACAGCACCCGCATCCCTTCACGGTCAATGAGATTGATCTGCGGGCAGCGCTGCGGATTAGCATACACTTCGCCTTCAGTACCATGCATTAGTAACGCCCGCCCGCCGATATCGCTAAAGAACTTCGCGACTCGCCCGATGTATTCCGGATGCGAAACGCTGGAAAGACGCAGTGCCTCACCTTCGGCAAATGGCGTCGCCAGTTTCGCCAGGGTATGTGCACTGTTACGCACGCCCATCCGCCAGCGCATCGCCAGTTGTTTTTCCAGCGGCGGGCAAAACGCGCCGACAGGCATAAACACCGGTTGATGTTCGTCGAGCTTCGCCTGCGCCTGCCCGCCGTGCAACGTTGGCGTAATACCCATCAGTTCGAAAATGGTTTCGGTCAGCACGCGAGTTGGATCTTCGCTAACCCCGTGAACCACCACAGGAAAACCGAGTTTGTGCAGCAGAATCGCCAACAACGGCGTCAGGTTGGCCTGTTTACGCGCGCCGTTGTAACTGGGGATGACAATCGGCATCGGCTTGTCTGCAGGCGGCGTCAGCTTGATGGTGTGATTTTGCATGGCTTCGTAAAAGCCGAGCATCTCTGCTTCCCCTTCCCCTTTGATACGCAGCGCAATCAATACGCCGCCCAACTCAAGGTCAGGGACTTCACCATTGAGCATATGGGCATACAGACCGCGCGCAGTATCCCGGTCTAAATCGCGCGCGTGGTTTTTCCCGCGCCCGATCTCTTTAATGATTTTGCGATAGTCCATTTACGACTCCTTACCTGACTCACATCATTAACGCCGCCGACGGCGTGGGGATTTCGTTTTTTCTTTCTTTTTAACTATACCTTCAGGGACTTCCGGTTGCTCTATCGGAAATACCGGTAATGCATCCAGTAGTCGCTTGCCATAATTTTTGGTCAGCAAGCGTTTGTCGTAAATCACCACTTCGCCCCAGCAACCGTGGCTTCGAATCAGTCGCCCAACCTGCTGAATCAGGTTAAACGAGGCGCTCGGCAGGCTTTGCACCTCAAACGGATAGCGGTTGAGGCTTTTCAGCCATTCCCCTTCGGTGATCACCACCGGGCTGTCGATGGGCGGAAAAGCGATTTTGTGGATATGCACCTGGGTGAGCAGATCACCTTTCAAATCAAGCCCTTCGGCAAAGGACTGTAAGCCCACCAGCACACTACGCTCACCGTTGGCAACGCGTTTGCGGTGCAGTTCAACTAAACGGTAACGCGGCTGATCGCCCTGCACCAGCAACATCAACCGTAAATCTGTCACGTAGTCGAGAAAGCGCTGCATCGCACGCCCGCTGGCAAACAGCACCAACATACCGAGATGTTTTTTGCTCTCCACCTGCTCACGGAAAAAGGCCGCCATTTCAGCAATATGCTGTTCTTCGTTGTCGATGGAAGGCTCAACGCGCATCCGGGGAATAACAATTTTGCCCTGTTCGCAGTGGTTAAAGGGGGAATCCAGCGCCACAAAACGGTCGCCCGCTTTCTCTTTCAGCCCGCTCATCTCCTGCAAACGCGAAAAACTGTTCAGCGAACGCAAGGTTGCGGAGGTGACAATAATGTGCGGAATACTGCGCCACAGCAGCCTTTCCAGCTGATCGCTGACACGTATTCCCACGCAGTGAAACCAGAGATGCAGCTGCCCTTCGCGCTCTTCCCGCGTCGCCCATTTGGTCACTGGCGCACCGGAAGATTGCGCCAGAGACGCCAGCCGCCAGAGTTTGCTTTGCGCCTCAAACATCCCCAGCGCGCGGTTCATCTGTAAAATCAACCGATGCAGACGCACAATATCGTGGCTGCCGGTTTTCTCACTTAAATCGTTAAGAAATAACTCCGCCAGCCCGCGCAGCATCTCGGTGAGTTTTGCCAGCCGCTGGCAGATCTCCAGCACTTCATCTGGCAGTTCGCCCATCGCAAAACGGTGCTCTGCCTCCTGCCCGGCAGGCATGTAGAGATTGAGAATGTTGTTTAACGAGGCGATAAGCTCATACAACTCTTCACAATGCGCATTCAAACGTTCAGGGATCGCCAGCGGCGGGATGGTCTTCGGGCGAAACTGCTCCATGCAGGTAGCGACCAGTTTCGTGAACAAGTCCAGCTGTAGCCGATACCACGGTGCGGTGATTTCGGCACTCATCTCCAGCGCATCCCGCGCCACATCCGGCAGGTGATGGCCTTCGTCCAGCACCACCAGTAAATTTTTCGGGTCAGGCAATACCGCTTCGCTTTCCATCGCCGCCATCACCAGCGCATGGTTTGCCACCACCACTTCCGCTTCCTGAATTTCCCGACGAGCGACAAAAAACGGGCATTCGCGATAGTAGTAACAGTTGCGGTTGAGGCAGCTGGCTTTGTCGGTACTTAAACGACGCCAGAGATCGTCATCTATAGCGATATCCGTATGATCGCGCAGACCATCCCATTTATAAGTGTCGAGATCGCCCTTCAGCTTCGCACAACGTTTTTGCTCTTCCTGATTGTTCGGTGTCAGTTCGTCGTCAAGAAACGCCAGCAGATCCTGTTGCGTGGGTTCAGTGCTGGCGAGCGCCGTCAGATTACGCGGGCAAACGTAGCGCCCACGCCCAAAAGCGGCAGTGAATTTAAGATCGGGAATGATCTTTTTCAGCAGTGGCAAATCTTTGCTGTAGATCTGATCCTGCAACGCCACGTTGGCGGTACTCACCACCAGCGTTTTTTGCTCTTCGCGGGCAATGGCGATACCGGGGATCAAATAGGAGAGCGTTTTCCCAACGCCAGTGGGGGCTTCAATCGCCAGATGCCGCCCTTCTTCTCCGGCCAGCGTTTTGGCGACGTCCGCAATCATCTGCCGCTGCGGCGCACGGGGAATAAAGTCGGGGATCTGTTCCTGAAGCGCCTTATACCAGGCGGCAATTTGCGCTTTAAGCGCGGCGGTTAATGCCATGAGAAAACCTGAAATACTGTATAAACAGCCAATATTGTGGCATTTTTCGGTTTTCAGGGGTAATGGTTTTTCTGTTTCTGGAAAGCGGCTCGCAAACACGCCCTCTCGCAATATATTTGATTGAAAATTCGACGGCACAGTGAGCGCCAGTCTTCAGGGCAGAAAACAGCAAGTGATACCGCATTTCGTGGTTACACTTGCCGCCGTCATCGCTTCGCAGGAACCGGTATTGCCGACCCTGGCCTGAGCCAGGGCCATCAATGCCATTATTCTGCTGCGATCTTTACAGCCATGCGTCTGGCGTCCACTCGGATAAAACTTTAGAAAAACGATATTGTGCATAGCGGACCATATCACGATATAACGAACTTATGCGCAACTGGTTGGCCTCTTCATTAGACAGATTATTGAAATCAAGCAATACCGTTTTGTATGTATTAAAAGTTTGATTGCTTATCATACTTTCATCTAAAGAATGAGCTTTCGCCAATAAAGCAAATGCATAACGTTTTAAAGTTTTTGACGCATCAGGAATACCGTTAAAGACATTACTGTGAGAAATATTTGCAAATACGGCAGACAGGCAGAAAAATATTTTAGACTTATCACTTTCACTGGCCTCGTTGAGATCCAGCATCGTTAATAGATTAGCGTAATGTTTATCTTTCAGAGAATGCTGTTGCCATTGGTCT